>JAZNFU010000238.1:0-6425 GCA_045576135.1 Eubacteriales bacterium | reverse complement strand
GCTTCACGCCCTCTTTGGCGCCACCAATGTCGGCTTTCACCTCGGGGATAGCGAGGTGACGCTCGATCTGGATATTCCCCTCGCGGAGAAGGAGCTTGCCGCCGCCGAGGAGGCGGCCAACCGCGCGGTCTTTGAAAACCGCGCCGTCCGCATCCTTTGCCCCACGCCCGAGGAGCTGCCGCATCTCGACTATCGTGCGAAGCTCGCGCTCCGCGAGGGTCCTGCCATAATCGGCTTCGTATTCGGGAGCGCTCGGCTGCTCGGATTTTACGAGCAGCTCACGGGTTGCGAGATACTTCTCGTAAGCCTTTACGCTCTTGAGCGATTTTGCGGTCTTTTTAGCAAGCTTCGCCTGCTTTGCCTTAGCCGCGCCGCTTTCCTTCAGCTTGCGAGCCTCTGCCTTTGCCGCTGCTTTTTCGCGTCGTGGTGCGCGCTTTGCGGCCGACTCTGCCTCTTTTGCTTTTTCAAGAGTCCTTGCGGAATCCTCTCCGAGAGTCTGCGCCATCCTCAGAAGCGCCTCGCGCTCCTCTTTTACGCGGAGTCTTTTTTCACTCTTGGTAAGTCCCGCCAGAGCCTTTGCATCTCTCGACTCGTCGGCTCTTTGACGGTCGTATTCCTTTGCGAATTTCTGCATCTCGCGCTCTTCGAGATGCTTTTCGTACGCCGAGAAGTCCGGCTCGCGCTCGCGCTTTGCGCTTTGGGGCGCTTGGCGTCTGTCTGCCGTTGGACGTCCCTCGGCGTCCATTTTCGAAAGCTCTCTTTCACGGAGGAATCTTTCGTAATCGTCGTAGCTCGGTGATGCCGAGGCGGACATAAGCTTCGAGAACTCGCTCGCGGCAAGGCGTCTGTCGTTAGCCGTCGCAATCTTCTCGTCGCGGTTGGATACCGGAGCTGCCAAAAGCTCCTTGGTTGCAAGATATTTCTCGTACGACTCAAAGCCGTCAAGCTCTCTTGCACATCTTGCGCTGTTTTCCGCGGTAAGCTTCAGCTCGGCGCTTCTGCGCTCAAGCTTACGGGATTCCGCTCTGTGAAGCGCACGCTCCGAACGCGCGGTGCGTCTTGCCTGGCGTTTTTCTTCCTTTGCACTGCGTGCGGCGAGCTTTGCTTCCTCGTCGCTCTCCCTCGCCTGACGGAGAAGAGCTTGCTTTTCCTCGGCAATTCTTTGCTTCTTTTCCTTGTCCGAAAGTCCTCTGAACTCGTCAAGGGCGGATTTTTCCGCGGGCGCTTGCTTTGCGGCTTCCTTTACGCGCTTAACCGCAAGTGCCTTTTCCTCCTCCCAGCTTCTCGCAAGCTCACGGGATTCAAGATGCTTGTCGTAAGCAGAGAAGTCCGGCTCGCGCTCGGGTGTCTTTACCTCGACCTCCGCACTCTCGTCGAGTGCCTTTTTCGCCTCGAGCTGCTTTATAAGCTCGTTTTTAGCAAGATATCTCTCGTACGCCTTAAGGTTTTTGAGAGCCTTTGCGTCGCGCCTTGACGCCTTTGCCTCACGCTTCTGCTGTGCGGAAAGCTCGGCAAGAGCCTTCGCCTCGGACCTCGCCTCAAGACGCTCGCAGAGCATATCGCTCTTTGCAAGCGCACGGGTCTGCTTCACGCTCTCACGGCTCGCCTTTGCCTCGGACTCGAGAGAGTCGGCAATATCGCCGAGTCGACGGCGCTCTGCCGCAAGGCGTGCGCGCTTTTCGCGCTCGGTCATACCGCGAAGCGTGCTTACCTTCTCGTATTCAACCGCTGGAGCTGTCGCCACGGTCGCGGGTGCCGTCGCGGTTGCCGCGGGTGCCTTCTGTTTACCCGCAAGGTATTTTTCGTAATCGTATACGCTCTTTATCTCTTTGGCAATTCTCGTCTTCTGCTTTGCCTGTGCCTCGTACTCGGCACTCTGACGAAGAAGCTCCTCCGCCTCAGCCTTGTGCGCCGCACGCTCGGCTCTCACGCCACGTCCTGACAGCTTTCTTTCTTCCTTTGCCTTAAGACGCGCACGGTTAGCCTCGCTCTCGCTGATGCGTGCCTGCTCGAGAAGCGCGTATTTTTCTTCCTTAACTACAGCCTTCTTTTCCTGCTGTGAAAGCTTTCTGAACTGTTCAAGCTCAATCTTTGCCAAGGCCGCCTCGGCACTCGCGGTTGCAACGCGTCTTGCCTTGGTCGCGTCGTCAATCCTGTCGCGCTCGATAGCGTCAAGCGCGCCGCCGGCAAGATATCTTTCGTAATCCTGTACGCTGCGAAGCGATTTAGCCGCGCGTCTTGCCGCCTTTGCATCACGCTTCTGCTGTGCACCGATTCCCTCAAGAGCTATTATCTCGTTCTTCGCGTCAGCCTTGTCAATCTTGTAGCCGCGCTTTGCCTCGGCGTTTGCCGCTTTGGCGTTTTCACGGTTGAGCTTTGCCTCTACGTCAAGGCGGTCAGCCGCATCGAGAAGCGCGTTGCGCTCCTGAATCATACGAGCCTTCTTCTCGCGCTTGGAAAGTCCCGCGAGCGATTTAAGGTCATCTCGTCCCGCGCTGCGCTTTTCAGCCGTCGCGGACACCGCCGCTCCCTTAAGAGCAAGATAGCTTTCAAAAGCATCAAACGTACCGATTTCCTTTGCGGTAGCCATCATACTCTCGCTTGCCGCACCGTACGCCTCGCTCTTTTGTGCGAGTCTTTCCGCCTTTGCAAGACGTGCTGAGCGCTCGGGGGCGGGGGCTGACTGCGCGAGGAGTCTTTCTTCCTTCGCCGCCCTTGCCGCCGCGCGAGCCTGCTCGTCGTTTGCGCGCGCATCCTCAAGAAGCGCGATTCTCTCCGCCTTTATTCTCTCGTGCTTTTCGAAATCCGAAAGAGCCTTGAACTCGTCAACCAATTCGCCGTAGGACTGTGCGGGCGCTCTCTCGGCCTTCATCTGCTCAGCCTCTGCCATAAGCGCACGGCGCTCGGCACGGCTCATAAGGTACTGCTCGTAGTCGTCAATGCTTCGAAGAAGCTTTGCGGTTTCCTTTGCGGCGTCTGCCGTTTCAAGAGCGTTCTTGGCGCTTGCCTCAAGCCTTTGCGCCTCAGCCTCGTGCGCGGGACGCTCGGAGCGTGCCGCCGCCTTAGCGAGCCGTCTTTCTTCCTTTGCCGCCCGAGTGGCTTCCCGTGCGGCTCTTTCATTCTCCAGAGCCTCCTCGAGCAAGGCTACTCTTTCCTCGTCGATTTTAGCTCTCTTTTCCTTTACGCTGAGCGCTCTGAACGCCTTAAGCTCCTCCATTGCAAGCATACTCTCGGTATCCTGCATAGCCATACGCTTGACGGCAAGCATAGTTTCGTACGCTTCCTTATCGGTCTGACCGTAAGACTTGATGCGCTCGTCCTGCTCCGTGCGGGCACGGGCAGCCACCTTACCCGCAAGATATCTTTCGTAAGCTTCCGCGTTATCGATTTCCTTTGCGGCGTTAAGGAACTGCTCTGCCGCCTTTGCATAATCCTCGCTGTCGCGAAGCAGATTTTCAGCCTCAACTCTCTTAGCGTAACGCGCCTCGGCTCTTGCCGTGCGCGAAAGATTGTATACCTCTCTTGCACGCTCTGCCGCAAGGCGAGCTTTCTCGTCGTTCTCGCGTGCAAGCTCAAGCAGAGCAAGCTTTTCCTCGTTGATTTTAGCGCGCTTGCCGTCCTCGTCAAGAAGTCTGAACGCCTCAAGCTCGCTCATCTGCGCCACGGGTGCTGAGGATTTCGCTACGCCGCCCTCGGTCTTCTTTGCATCGTGGAGAAGTGCGTCGCGCTCAATTTTACCTTCAAGATAGCGCTCGTAGCTCTTTTCGTCCTTAAGCGACTGCGCGGACTCTCTTGCCGCCCTTGCCGCCTTTGCGTATTCTGCCGCGTCGCGTCTTAATTGCTCGCTCTTTTCTCTGTGAGCGGGGCGCTCGGGACGGGAAACGCTGCGCGATATCTTTCTTTCCTCGCGCGCAAGCCTCTCGGCTTCCTTGGCTCTCTCGTCGTTTTCGCGAGCCGCCTCAAGAAGTGCAAGCTTCTTTTCACGAGCTCTTGCCTTCTGCGCCTTACCGGAAAGCGCTCTGAACGCCTCAAGCTCCGCCTTTGCAAGCTCGCTTTCGGCAATCTTTGCGGCAGGTGCGGTATCTATTCCCTCCTGCGCCTTTCTTTCCTTATTAAGAAGATATCTTTCGTATGCGTCTGTCGTATTAAGGTCCTTAACCGCCTGCATATACTGCTCTGCGGCGCTTTCGTAAGCACGGCTCTCGCCCTCAAGCCTTTGCGCCTCAGCCTTGCGTGCCGCGCGCTCCTTTGCCGTACCCTCTGCGGCGAGCTTCGCCTTAAGCTCGGAGTCAGCCTTTGCCTTGGCAGCCTTTTCCTCGCACTCGCGCGCAAGCTCAAGAAGCTCAAGGCGCGTACCGTCTATTTTAGCACGCTTTTCGGAGTCCGAAAGCGCTCTGAACGCCTCAAGCTCGCTCATCCTTTCGAAATCGAGCGTCGAGGTGTCTATCGGCTTCGCATCCGGGTCTATACCGTCGCGCAAAAGCTGCTCGCGTCGAACGGCGTCCTCAAGATATTTCTCGTAATCTCTCCAACTCTTGAGCGCCTCTGCCTTTTCTCTGTCGGCTCTTGCACTCTCAAGCGCCTCGGCTGCGCGCGCCTCAAGCCTTTCGGCATCGGCAAGTCTTGCATCACGGCGGGCTTCGCTGCCGTCCTCGGCAAGACGTCTTGCGCGCTTTGCACGCTTGGAGTCGACAGCCGCCGACTGCTCGTCGCGGCGCGCGGACTCAAATAGCTCTTTTCTCTTTTCCTTAGTGTAGGCGGCTCTTTGCAATCTGTAAAGCTCTCTGAACGCCTCAAGCTCTGCCAGAGCGGGTGATTTTACGTCCTCCGCACTCTCGTCAGCAGCAGCCTCGCCGTCTGCGAGCTTCTCGGTCGAAAGATACTTCTCGTACGCCTCGGCGTCGCCTATTTCCTTCGCAATTTCAACGCTCGCCTCTGCGGCTTTCGCGTATTCCTCACTCTCGCGGGTAAGCTGCTCGGCCTCGGCGAGCTTTTCGGCTCTCGCCTCCTCGGTTTCCTGCTCGGCAAGCTTCATCGCCTCCTCGGCGTCAGCCTTTGCCTCGGCAGCCTTTTCCTCGTTTATGCGCGCATTTTCAAGAAGCGCAAGTCTTTCTTCCTTAATTCTTTCCTGCTTCTTATCGTCCGAAAGCTGACGGAATTCCTCAAGCTCGGTTTTAGCGCCCTCGGTATCAGCCTCACTCGCCGCATCGTCTTCAGCCTCTGCCGCGCCCACTGCACCGTCCGCTACGCTCTCGGTGGGCTCTGCGCTTTCCGTAGCGGCTTTTGCAATCTCGGTAGCTTCCGCTACGCTGTCGGTAAGCTCGGTCACCGAATCGGTCGTGACAGTCTCGTCGGTTGCCACGTCGGCAATCTCTGCCACGGCTTCTGCCGCCGCTTCAGCCTTAGCCGACTCAGCCTCGAGTGCCGCAGCTTCTGCCGCCTTTGCCTCGAGTGCCGCGTATTTTTCAAGATACGCCTCGTAATCTCTCCAGTTTTCGAACGAATGTGCCGTAAATCTGTTATCTCTTGCGGCAGAAAGCGCCTCAAGAGCACACTTATCAAGTCTATCCGCCTCGGCAAGACAAGCCTCCCTGTCAGCACCCTCGGTGTCTGCGAGTCTTCTCTGCTCGATAGCCTCACGGCAATACTGCTCAGCCGCGCCGTCGCACAGCAAAGCCTTTTCGAGAAGCTCGTTGCGCTTACCCTCGGTGTACGCGCCGCGCTTAACTCTGTAAAGCTTTCTGAACTCCGCAAGCTCTGCGGTCGCATCAACGGCAGCTACGCTTTGCGGCTTGCCCTTGAGCCTCGGAAGCTTAATCTTTTCGGGCTGTGCCTCGCTGACGGCAGCCACCGCTTCGCTCTCTGCCACGTCGGTTGCGGCAGCTTCCGCTTCACCCACTGTCACGTCGGCTTCGGTAGCTTCCGCTTCGCCCTCTGTCACGTCGGCTTCGGCAGCTTCGGTAGCTTCGGCTTCGGACGCCAATGCACCCTCGGCACTCTCGGCAGTATCGGCAATATCGGCTGTGCGTGCGGAATCGGTCGATTCAACTATCTCGTCCGCACCGATTGCTCTAACCTCTTCCTCTACCTCGATAGCCTCGGTTCTTTCTGCCTGCGCCGCTTCAAGCGTGCGCTCAAGCTCGGCACGCTTTGCAAGATATTCCTCAAAGGACTTCTCGCCGCGAAGCGAGTGTGCCGTCTTCTTTGCGGCACTTGCCCTATCGTAATTTTCCATAGCAAGCGCGTTTTTCTCGCTTGCCTTTTCTCTGTGCTCTATACGCTCGGGACGGTTGGTCGCGTTTTTCGAAAGGTTGCGCTCCTCAAGTGCCTCACGCTCAGCAAGCTTCGCAGCCTCCTCGCTCTCTCTTGCCTCGCCGAGAAGCTTGATTCTTTCCTCGCGTATTCTCGCCTTTTTCTCCTTGGGC
>JAZNFU010000237.1:0-4796 GCA_045576135.1 Eubacteriales bacterium | reverse complement strand
GAGGTTTCCGAGCTTGCGACAGCCTTCAATAATATGGCTGAGTCGCTTGACAATCTTGAAAAAATGCGAAACTCGTTTTTGGCGAACATTTCGCACGATTTACGCACCCCGATGACCACTATATCGGGATTTATAGACGGAATAACCTCGGGAGCTATACCGCCCGAACGGCACGAATACTATCTCGGTGTTATTTCGGGCGAGGTGCATAGACTCTCAAGGCTCGTATCACAGATTCTTGACGTTTCGCGCTTGGAGTCGGGCGACCGCAAATTCAGCTTTACCGATTTCGATATCGCCGAGGTAGCAAGACTCGTTTTGATATCCTTCGAGCGTAAAATCGAGGATAAGCGGCTTGAGGTCGAGTTCAACTCCGAGTCGGACGAGATGTACGCGCGGGCGGACAAGGACGCAATTTACCAGGTAATTTACAATCTTTGCCACAACGCGATAAAGTTCTCGTCCGAGGGCGGACTTTTCAAAATCCAAATCCAAACGCTTCGCGACAAGAGAATTAAATTCTCGGTATACGACGAGGGACAGGTTATCGCCCCCGAGGAGCAAAGCGCGGTATTCGACAGATTTTATAAAACCGACAAGAGCCGCGGCATTGATAAAAACGGCGTCGGACTCGGTCTTTATATCTCGAAAACCATAATAGACGCGCACGGAGAGGAAATCAATTGCACCTCGGACGAGGGCGGCACCGAGTTTTCCTTTACCGTGAAGGCGGGCGAGGGACATTCAAGACATATAAAGAGTACCGAGTAAACGGCAAGACGCGACCATTATAATATCGCGTCACGAGGATTTTTCCGCTTTCAAAAATACGGCAAAAAAGGAGGGCACTATGGGCAGAGTTATATTGCATTGCGACTGTAACAGCTTTTTCGCATCGGTTGAGGAGGCGCTGAATCCCGCCCTGAAGGGTGTCCCGATGGCTGTTTGCGGAAGCGTTGAGGCGCGGCACGGCATAGTTCTTGCCAAAAACGAGCTTGCGAAAAAATACAATATAAAAACCGCGGAAACCGTGTATTCGGCAAAAAGAAAGTGCCCGAATCTCGTAATAACCGAGCCGCACTACGATTTGTATCAGGAGTATTCGGAGCGAGTCAACGAAATTTATAAGCGCTATACCGATATGGTAGAGCCGTTTGGTATAGACGAAAGCTGGCTCGACGTCACGGCAAGCGGTAAATTCTTCGGCACGGGCGAGCAAATCGCGCACGAGATACGCACCGCCGTCAAGAAGGAAATCGGAATAACCATCTCGGTCGGCGTGTCCTTTAACAAGGTTTTTGCGAAGCTCGGAAGCGACTACAAAAAGCCCGACGCCGTCACCGTTATCGACGAGAAAAACTTTAAAAGCATAGTATATCCTCTGCCGGTCGGCGCTCTGCTTTTCGTCGGTGCCAAAACCGAGGAGGTGCTTCACCGTATAGGTATAAAGACGGTCAGCGAGCTCGCCTCGGCAACCCCCGCGCTTCTCACCTCTCGGCTCGGTCGGGTGGGTGATATGCTCCAAAAATATGCAAAGGGGCTTGACGATTCGCCGGTTTTGTCGGTGCCCGACGAGGTTAAAAGCGTGGGCAACGGCTTCACCTTCAAGCAGGATATAGTAAGCTTTGAGCAGGCGCAGGTCGGGATAAATTATCTTTGTGAGCATATAGGTACTCGACTTCGTAAAAAGGGTATGAAATGCTCGACCGTCGTTCTGACTATTAAAAACGAATTCCTCACGAGTATACAGCGTCAGCGTCCGCAATCGCCCCCGACCGATATCTCGCGCGAGATTGCCGCCACCGCCTACGCCATTCTTCGCGAGGAGTGGTACGAGGGAAATCCCATTCGTATGCTGACGGTTACGGCGGCTAATCTGTGCCGCGCCGACAGGGTCGTCGAGCAGCTTGATTTTTTTGATACAGGTAGCGAGAAAAAACGCTCCAAAGTCAAAAAAAGAGAGCAAACGGTAGATAAAATACGGCAGAAATACGGCTCAGACTCCATTTTGAGCGGCTCGTCGATGAGCGGTGAGCTTGGTCTTCACGAGCAAAAGCAGGGTGAGGTGAGCGTCGGACACAGTGAAAGCTCGTCCGATGACGATAAGCGATAACCGCTTGGCGAATAGTGGCGAGCAAAAAATTCCCGCAAAAACAAAAAGGAAAACGACGCGACCGCCGCTTTCCTTATGGTGCTTGTGACAGGAGTTGAACCTGCACGGGGGTACCCACCGGAACCTAAATCCGGCGCGTCTGCCAATTCCGCCACACAAGCTGATGCTTTATGATTGTAGCACAACGAAGTAAAAATGTCAAGTGAAAAATTGCGTTTTCAGCCGAGCCTTCGGTAGAGCTTTCGGCTTGGTTTTCGGTCAAGAAAAATACACGGAGAAAAAATATGCTTTCAGCCGAGGCTGTTTGCTTTCGGTTAATCAAAAAAAGAGGTTAATATATGAAGATTTTATTCGATGCCGTCACAAAAAATCGCGAGCTGATTTTAGAGGCGGAGCGCTACATTTGGGAAAACCCCGAAACCGGCTTTAAGGAGCTGAAGACATCGAAATACCTTGAGGAAAAATTTATACAGCTCGGCTACGATATCGTAAAGGCAGAGGGAATTACCGGATTTTACACCGTTATCGATACGGGACTTGCGGGCCCTGAGCTTATGATTCTCGGCGAGCTTGACTCGATTATCTGCCCGACGCATCCCGATGCGGACGCCGAAACGGGTGCGGTACATTCCTGTGGTCATAACGCACAATCGGCAACGCTTCTCGGTATTGCGGCGGCGCTGAAGGAGCCGGGAGCACTCGAGGGCATTTCGGGTAAAATCAGGCTTTGTGCCGTGCCCGCCGAGGAGCTGCTTGAGATAGAATACCGCGCGAAGCTCAAAAGCGAGGGAAAAATCAAGTATTTCGGCGGTAAAAGCGAGTTTCTTCGCCGCGGATATTTCGATGGGGTAGACCTCGCGCTTATGGTGCATACCTCGGTTGCCTTTGCGGCTCGCCGCGGCAGTGTCGGCTGTATAACCAAGAAAATCGTCTATAAGGGAGTTGCGGCACACGCCGGCGGCAGTCCCTGGAACGGTAAAAACGCGCTTTACGCGGCAAATCTCGGCTTGAGTGCCATAAACGCCATTCGCGAAACCTTTAAGGAATCCGACCTTATAAGAGTTCACCCGATAATCACCGGCGGTGGCAGTATGGTAAACGCCATACCCGATACCGTAACGCTTGAAAGCTACGTCCGTGGCGCGAGCTTTGAGGCGATAGCGAACGCGAACAAAAAGGTAAACCGCGCGCTTATCGGTGCGGCGCTGTCCATCGGTGCGAACGTCGAGATTATCGACGCTCCGGGTTATTCGCCGCTTATAAATGATAAGGAAATGATAAACGTAGCCAAGGAAGCCTACTCGGCGCTTTATCCGGGCGAGGAGCTTTCCTACGCCGACGTTATAGAGACGGGAAGCACGGATATGGGTGACTTGAGCTCGGTTATGCCCGTCGTTCATCCGTACGCCGCGGGTGCCGTCGGAACGAGCCACGGCAGTGATTATTATATTACAGACCCCGAAAAAGCCTGCGTTGAAAACGCGAAATGGCAGCTCGCGATGCTCAAGCTTTTGCTTGGCGAGGAGGCTTCTCGCGCTAAGAAGATAGTCGCGGAATACGACGCTCCATTTAAATCTAAGGAAGAATTCTTTGATTATATCGATAAAATCAACGCCTCGGGTGACAGAATCAGCTACGGCGACGAGGGTGTGGCGAGCGTTAAGCTCTGATTTTGACGCAACCGTCGGACAACGGGAGATTTAGTATGAGAATACACGCAAAAATTGAAAATCAGCTGAAAATTACCGACCTTTATACCGCTTTTTCGGTCGAGCATACCCCCGAATACAATTTTCGCGGTGAGTCGCACGACTTTTGGGAATTGATGATAGTGCTTGACGGGGCGGTGGGGGCGTTTGTAAACAGCGAGGTGCATTATTTCGGAAAGGGACAGTGCGTGCTTTACGAGCCGATGACCTTTCACAACGTGTGGATTGAAAACGAGGAAAACGCAACGATTGCGGTCTTTACCTTTTCGACCGAGGGAAAATCCCCCCTCCTGCCTGGTGTGTACGAAATAGACGATGACGATTGCGCTTTTGCCAAGAGCATACTTGGGGAAATTTACGCATCCTTTAACGTGCAGGGAATCAGCGTGCTCGGTGTAAACGACGGATGTGAGCTTATGGCTGTAACGGCTGTGAAAAGGCTTGAGCTTTTGCTACTGGATATTATGGGCAAGCATAAGCCCGCCGAAATTTCAAACAAGCCCAAGCGCGCCAAGGTCTTTGAGCAGATAATAAAGGTTCTTGAAGAAAACGTGGAAAAAGACCTTTCGGCAGAGGATATCGCAAGGTCGTGTAATATCAGCGTGTCCTATTTGCAGAAAATCTTTATGAAATACGTCGGTATGGGCGTCATTGCCTATTTTAACCGAATGAAAATAACCTACGCCATCATAATGCTTCAGGACGGAATGTCTGTGGGCGAGGTTTCGGACAGGCTCGGATTTTCCAACCCGAATTATTTCTCGACCGTTTTCAAAAGAATTAAGGGTGAAAGCCCCTCTGCGTTCAAATCACAAAGCTGAAAAGTGACCAAATTCAAAGATTTTGTGCTCGAAAATTGATAGACAATGTTTTTCTACCGTGGTATACTTGTCGTAGATAATAAAATTTACGGAGGTAAACTATGGAAAAGCTTTCAGCGATTGTCATAGGCTACGGTATGCGTGCTCGCGTTT
>JAZNFU010000236.1:0-2286 GCA_045576135.1 Eubacteriales bacterium | reverse complement strand
CTGTTGACCTAAAATCGCCTTCGCCTGTAATGCCATCACAGAAGTTAGCAATGGATTATTGATATTCTTATTCTTAATTTTTTCTAAGCACTCTTTTGCCATTCTTCTTGAACGAGCCATATACTCGTCAAAGGTTTCAATCTCAAATTCCTTGACGATGTCGTCAATCGTTTTATCCGTTCCCTCGTAGGAAATCATAACGAAGCCAAGACCGCCCGGCTCGGTGATTTTGAAATCAGGGCCGTATTTTTCCTTTGCCGCCTGGAATCTGGGTCTGTTGAAATCAAGGTGGCAGATAGCGTAGTCAAGGTTGATTCTCGCCACCGCAGTCTTGTAATAACCGGTTGCCGTATGAACCACCGTGCCCATAGGCGAGGTTATATCACTTGGAAACGTGCTGCAGGAAACGAGGTAGCATTGACAGTCGATGGCAAAGAAGTTTCTGACTATACCGCCGTGATAGTGCGAGTCGAATACGACGATTTTAGGATGTCTTTTCTTGTATTTCTCGCGAATCTCGTAGAAGTTCATATCGAAGCAGGTCAGAGCGCCCACCGGGCCGAAATCACACTCGAAAATCTTTTCCTCTTCGCCGGGTGCGAGGTTGTACAAATCAAACTCGTACGGTGTAAGGTGGTTTTTCTCATAGTAGCCCATAAGATTACCTTGTCTGTCCACCATAGCACAGCCGTTTCTGCCGTATCCGTCTTTGCCGAGGAACCAAGTACCAAATGCTATGTAGCAGTTGTTTTCACGCGCCACCTCGCCGATTCCTCGGATGATGCTGCCACCTCGCTCGTTCATATAATAGTCGAGCACCTCGGGACCTGTCATATCGTTAGGTCTGTCGCACGCCTCGGTCATTACGATAAGGTCGGGCTTGTCGGGGAGCACCTTAGCAATTTCACGTCTTAAATGGTTCATTACGTGCTCGGCGATGCTGACGCCGGCGGGTCTGTTCTTAACGCTAACGCTCGTTGATTCAAGTGCTGCAACGGTTACAAAATTTGCCATACAAAATCTCCTTTTGGTGTGTGTTTTTCAAGAACATTGTAAATCAAGAATCAGGGCTTGTCAAGGGTTTTCTTGATTTTTACTTGAAATATTGCTTTAGGTATGGTAGAATAGAGCATATATCAAAATAGGTGGTAGCTATGTCCGAATTTATAACCGTCAAAGATTTGAATGAACCCGCACTTGACAGCTTCGTCAGGCTTACGGGGGCGCAGCTTCGCAATAAGCTTGAGCCGGAAAAAGGAATATTTATAGCAGAAAGTCCGACGGTGATAGAGGTCGCCTTGAATTCGGGCTGTGAGCCGATAGCGCTGCTTACCGATGAGCGACTTGTAAACGGAGCGGTTCGGGGAATTATAGAGCGGTGTCCGGATATGCCGGTGTATGTTGCCACGCGCGAGCTGCTTTCGGGTATTACAGGATACGAGCTGACGCGCGGCGCGCTTTGCGCTATGAAAAGACCGAAGCCGCGTGATGCGGAGGCTCTGCTCAGGGATGCAAAAACCGTAGCGGTGCTTGAAGAAATCACCGATTCGACGAATATCGGTGCGCTCTTTCGCTCAGCCGCCGCACTCGGCGTCGATGCGGTGCTCCTGACTCCGACCTCCTGCGACCCGCTCTGCCGCCGCGCCGTGCGAGTCAGTATGGGTACGGTTTTTCAAGTGCCCTTTGCCACGATATGTCGGGACGGCGAGGACTGGCGCGAAAACGGCGTCAAAAAGCTCCAAGACCTCGGCTTCAAAACCTGCGCTATGGCACTCACGGACGACTCGGTCAGCATTGACGACGAGCAGCTTATGAGAGAAGATAAGCTCGCGATAGTCCTCGGAACAGAGGGCGACGGACTCAAAAAAAGCACTATCGCCAACTGCGATTATACCGTGAAAATTCCGATGTCACACGGTGTTGACTCTCTGAACGTCGCCGCTGCGGGTGCCGTCGCCTTTTGGCAGCTTAGCAGAAGAAAAAACTAAAGAACGTATAAATAAAAAACACGAATGAAAAGCCGCTTTTGGCGTCAATCATTCGTGCTTTTTTCTGTATTTTGCTAACATTAATTTACAAAATCAGATATATCCTTTGTCCATTTCGACCTTTATTTCATCAACGCCCTCGCTGCCGAAGAATTCCTCGTAGAGCATTTCGGGGATATCCGCGCGTGCCGCACCGAAGCCGCTGTTGGAAAGGAGAATTATATCGAAGTCGTCCTCAAGAAGCTGAAGATGAAGTGTTCTGAAGCCCTTGTGACCGCCGTTGTGGTTGAAGTCGGAT
>JAZNFU010000235.1:0-4049 GCA_045576135.1 Eubacteriales bacterium | reverse complement strand
ATCAGAGAACAGGTAAGTAAAAATGATTAAGATTTATAGTTGGGGTGAGGTTTCGAGCGAGGAGATTTTCGCAAGAAACGACGCTTGTACAAACGTCGAGCAGCCCGTAAAGGAAATAATCGAAAACGTAAGAAAAAACGGTGACGCGGCGCTTTTCGAATATACGGAAAGATTTGATAAAGCAAAGCTTTCGACCCTTCGGGTAAGCCGCGAGGAGATAGACGAGGCTTTTGGCTCGGTTGATGCAAAATTTATAGAAATACTGCAGGAAGCCGCCGAAAATATAAGGGCGTTCCACGAAAAACAGCTCAGAGAGGGATTTTCGATAAAAACCGCAGGCGGCGCGATTATCGGACAGAAGATCACCCCGATAGAAAAGGCGGGTCTTTACGTTCCCGGCGGTACTGCGGCATATCCGTCGACGGTGCTTATGGACAGCATCCCCGCAAAGATTGCGGGTTGTGCGGAATTGGTTATGGTAACGCCCCCCTCAGCATCGGGGAAAATAAATCCTGTAATACTTGCCGCGGCAAAGATAGCCGGTGTTGACAAGATATTCAAGCTCGGCGGTGCACAAGCGATTGCCGCGCTCGCATACGGAACCGAAAGCGTGCCCAAGGTTGACAAAATCGTAGGTCCGGGAAACGCATTCGTTGCAGAGGCAAAAAAGCAGGTGTTCGGCGTCGTTTCGATAGATATGATAGCCGGTCCGAGCGAAATACTCGTGCTTGCGGATAAAAGCGCTAACGCCAAGCATATCGCCGCAGACCTTCTCTCGCAGGCGGAGCACGACAAAAACGCAAGCGCCGTTTTGGTTTGCGACTCTATCGAATTTGCCAAGGCTGTCAGCGCACAGCTTGAGGAGCAGATACCAAAGCTCTGCCGTGCGGATATAGCAAGAGCTTCTATTGATAACAACGGAAAAATAATCGTAGCAGAGGGCAATCTCCCACTCGCGCTTGATATCGCAAACGAAATAGCGCCGGAGCATCTTGAGCTTTGCGTTGAAAATCCCTTCGACTATCTTGACAAGGTTAAGCACGCGGGCTCGGTGTTTATGGGTCACAATTGTCCTGAGGCTCTGGGAGATTATTTTGCAGGCCCTAACCATACGCTTCCCACGGGTGGCTCGGCGAGATTTTCTTCGCCGCTGTCGGTAGACGATTTCATCAAGAAAACTCAATTCACTTATTATACGAAGGACGCGCTGTCGGCTGTTTATGACAAGGTAGCGTATTTTGCGGAAAAGGAAGGACTTACCGCTCACGCCAAAAGTGCCACGGTACGCTTTGAGGACTGATATATGAGCAGATTTTTCAGCAGTAAATTTTCCACTCTTACCCCTTATACTCCGGGCGAGCAGCCTAAGGAACGCAAATTTATAAAGCTTAACACGAACGAATCCCCATTTCCCCCATCCGACAGCGTTGCACGCGCAGTCGGTGCCGAGGCAAAAAAGCTGCAGCTGTACTGTGACCCCGAATGCCGCGAGCTTGTGGATAAATGCTCCTCACTATTCGATGTCAGACGCGAAAACGTAATAATGGTCAACGGTTCGGACGAGGTTTTGTACTTCGCGTTTATGGCGTTCTCGGATAAAGAGCACCCGATAGTATTCCCCGACATTTCCTACGGATTTTACGAGGTGTTTGCAGCTATTAACGGTATTCCGTACGAGAAAATACCGCTTACCGATGATTTTACCATTAACGCAGAGGATTATATAGGAATAGGAAAAAATATCGTTATCGCCAACCCAAACGCGCCGACCGGTATTGCTCTTCCGCTTTCGGATATAGAAAAAATACTTGCATCAAACCCCGATAACGTAGTTATAATCGACGAGGCGTACGTTGATTTCGGTGCACAAAGCGCGGTGTCGCTGATTGAAAAATACGATAATCTTCTCGTAACTCAAACCTTTTCCAAATCACGTTCAATGGCGGGAGCAAGGCTTGGATTCGGCATTGCGTCCGCACCGATTATTGCCGACCTCAACACCATAAGATACTCAACAAACCCATATAATGTAAATAGATGTACGCAAATTGCGGGCTGTGCGGCAATTTCGGACAACGAATACTATATGAACAACTGCAAAAAAATAATAGAAAACAGAGCGTGGCTTTCGGCACAGCTTTCGTCGCTCGGATTTGAAATGACCGACTCGTGTGCAAACTTTATTTTCTGTCGCAGCGACAAAATTCCGGGTGGCGAGCTTTACCGCCGCCTAAAAGATATGGGTATACTTATACGGCACTTTGACAAGGAAAGAATTTCGGATTACAACAGAATAACCGTCGGCACGCTCGAGGAATGTGGGGCGCTCGTCGACGCCATAAGACAGATATTAAAGGAGATAGCTCAATGAGATACTCGCAAATTCAAAGAAAAACCGCAGAAACGGATATCAAGCTCACGCTCAAGATAGACGGCGAGGGAAAATCGACGGTAGATACCGGGTGCGGTTTTCTCGACCATATGCTCACGCTTTTCGCAAAGCACGGAAATCTTGATCTTGCGGTTAAATGCAAGGGTGACACCAACGTGGACTACCACCACACCGTTGAGGATATAGGAATCTGTCTTGGTGCAGCATTTGCCGAGGCTATGGCTGACAAACGAGGAATTAAGCGTTACGCGGATATAATTCTCCCTATGGACGAGTCACTTGTTATGTGTGCCGTCGACGTGTCGGGCAGAGGCGCGCTGTTCGCCCTCTTTGACTTCCCTGTTCTCAAGGTTGGTGATTTTGATACCGAGCTTTGCGAGGAATTCTTCATCGCGTTTTGCCGCGAGGGAGGAATCACGATGCACCTTCGTCAGCTTGCGGGCAAAAACTCGCATCACATAATAGAGGCAGCCTTTAAGGCTGTCGGAAGATGTATGCGCTACGCACTTTCGATTGACGAAAAAAACAAGGACACAATCCCCTCTACCAAAGGAACACTCTGATGATAGCAATTATTGATTACGGCGTGGGAAATCTTTTCTCACTTTCATCATCCTTCGCTTACATCGGCAAGGACGTCAAAGTAACAGGCGACCCCGAGCAAATACGCCGCGCAGACAAGCTTATACTGCCCGGTGTCGGTGCTTATGCAGACGCCGCAAAAAAGCTTTTTGACAGCGGTCTTGCCGAGGTTATAGCCGACGAGGCGAAGCTTGGCAAGGATATTATGGGTATATGCCTCGGAATGCAGCTTTTGTTTGAGGAGAGTCACGAGTACGGCGTGCACCGCGGTCTCGGTCTTATTCCCGGCACGGTTGAGCATATGGCGGACTATATCACGAAGGGGCTTAAAATTCCGCACATCGGTTGGAACGCGCTTGATATAAAAAGAGAATCAAGGCTGTTAAGATACGTAAAGCCGGGAGATTTCGTTTACTTCGTTCATTCTTATTTTGCAAAAACGAATCCCGACTATATAACCTCCACAGCCGAATACGGATATCCCATTACCGCGACCGTTGAGCATGGGAACGTGATGGGCTGTCAGTTCCACCCCGAAAAAAGCGGCAGAGTCGGACTTGATATTTTAAAAGCATTCTGCGAGGACTAATCGATGAATATACTCCCTGCAATAGATTTATACAACAAATGCGCCGTGCGCCTATTACACGGCGATTACGAAAAAATGACCGTTTACAGCAATAACCCGATTGAGATAGCACGCAAGTTTGAGGCGGCGGGCGCTAAATTTATCCACCTCGTCGACCTTGAGGGTGCGAAGCTCGGAACTACGCCAAACATCGACGTAATAGAACAAATTGTAAACAATACTTCTCTTTTTTGCGAGGTTGGCGGAGGAATTCGCGATATTGAAACGGTTGAAAAATACATAAATATCGGTGTTGACAGAGTTATTATCGGCACTGCGGCAGTTACCGACCGTGCCTTTCTTGTCGAGGCGCTTCGCCGCTTTGGTGACAAAATAGCCGTTGGAGCTGATTTCCGTGACGGATATATTGCTATCAAGGGTTGGATTGATATCAGCAAATACACGCTTGATAAATTTCTCTCGGAGATGGCGGAGCTTTCGGTCGAC
>JAZNFU010000234.1:0-1654 GCA_045576135.1 Eubacteriales bacterium | reverse complement strand
CAAGAAATTCGTTTAAGCATAACGTACCTCTTTCGTGATTTTTTTCTGAATAAATTCAACTGTTGGTTTATACTATTCTATACCAAAACTGTTATTATGTCAATATTATTTAGAGATTTTCGCACACTTTGGCAGAATGCGACAAGAGTTTTTTGTTAAAATGCTTAAAAAAGGAGTGTTTGAAATGGAAATAAGGCTTGAAAAGCGCGATTCTTCGCTTACCGCCTACTTAAGCGGAGAAATCGACCATCACAACGCCAAGCGTGCGCGCGAGGAGCTTGACAGGATAATCGGCGAGGAGGCTCCGATTCGCTTTCTGCTCGACCTTTCGGGTGTGAGCTTTTGCGATTCGTCAGGCTTGGGGCTGATTATGGGCAGAATGAAGAAATGCACGAGCGTCGGAAGCGTTCTCGTGCTGAAAAATCCCTCGGCGGCGACCGAGAAAATACTTGAAATTGCGGGAATAGACAGGATAATTAAAATCGAAAGAGGTGTTTTAAATGGCTGAAAGGGTTATTAATTCAATGAAAATCGAGTTCTGCGCCAAGAGCGTGAACGAATCGTTCGCGCGGCTTGCGGTGAGCGCGTTCGCGGCTGCGGCAGACCCCTCGGTTGCGGTCATAGCAGACGTGAAAACGGTTGTGAGCGAGGCGGTTACGAACGCTATCGTTCACGCCTACGCGCTTTCGGAGGACAGAAGCAAATGTCCGATTTACATACAGTGCCGTCTTACCGATAGCAACCGTCTTATTATAAAAATAAAGGACAAGGGGTGCGGAATCGGCGACGTACGCGCGGCGATGGAGCCGCTTTACACCACCGACACCGACGGCGAGCGAAGCGGTATGGGCTTTACGGTTATGCAGACCTTTTGCGACGGCGTTAAGGTGAAATCGTCATTAGGCAAGGGCACAACGGTTACGCTTGAAAAGAGGTTATAAATTAATTGAAGGATATTCTTTCTTTAATTTCCGCCGCGCAGGAGGGCGACGGGCAAGCGCTTGGCTTAGCGGTCAGCGAGAACACGGGGCTTGTTAAGTCGATTGCGCTTCGCTTTATAGGGCGCGGTGCCGATTACGAGGATTTATGTCAAATCGGGCACATCGGTATGATTAAGGCGATTCGCAATTTCGATGCTTCGCGCGGGTGTGCCTTTTCTACCTACGCGGTACCCCTGATAATCGGTGAAATCAAGCGGTTTTTGCGCGACGACGGCGAAATAAAAATCTCGCGCGAGCTTAAGCGCAGGGGTGCGTTGGTTATGTCGAGCCGTGAGCGCTTCATCAACGAAAACGGGCGCGAGCCGCGTATATCCGAGCTTGCGGAGCTTTGCTCGTTGAGCGTGGAGGACACCGCGGAGGCGTTGAGCGCGACGAACGCGACGGTTTCGCTATCCGAGCAGATGGGCGAGGACTGTGCGCTCGAGGATTTTTTGGGGGTTGACAATTCCGAAAAAATAAACGAAAAAATCGCGCTCCGACAAGCGATAGAAGCCCTGCCGATTACCGAGCGCGAGATTATTCTTTTACGTTATTTTAAAAACCTTACCCAGACCGAAACGGGACGCGCCCTGAATCTTACGCAGGTTACCGTTTCGCGCAAGGAGGCAAAGGCGATAGAGCTGCTGCGAAGCGCGCTAAAGTAGGTGCGAAGG
>JAZNFU010000233.1:0-1841 GCA_045576135.1 Eubacteriales bacterium | reverse complement strand
AATTTTTCTCGTTTTTTTCCGCTCACCTTCGTTCCGCGCGCCGACGCTCCGTGAATTTTCGGCATTTTTACACGAGCCTAACGCCGCGCCCGGACGATGAAAGCCGCGGCGTCGGTGGTGAAATCGTGCGAGCAAATGGGTGGGCTTTATCCGACTGTTTGCCTGTCAAAAAGCAAAAAAAGACGCACAAAATGCCAACTCACATTGTCATTTCGTGCGCTTTTGCAGTTTAATTCAATTTACAAAGCCTATTTTTCTTCTGACCTTTGACATCATTTTTCTCGCGTAATAGGACGCCTCGTCCGCTCCGTTTTTCATAACGGCCTCAAGCTGTGCCTTATCCGCAATCAGTCTTGCGAACTCCTCGCGAACGTGTGCAAGCCCATCCGCGCACACCTCTCCGACGGCAAGCTTAAAGTCGCCGTAGCCGCATCCTTCAAACTCGCGCTCAATCTCCTCGTAGCTCTTGTCGGTAAACGCGCGGTATATCGTCATAAGATTTGATACTCCGGGCTTATCCTCGGCGTATCTTATCTCCGAGCCGGAATCGGTCACCGCCCGCTTGAATTTGCGGATTATATCGTCCTTGCCGTCAAGGATATACACGACGGCGTTGGGATTGGGGTCGGATTTGGACATCTTCGAGGTCGGCTCGGCGAGCGACATAATCTTCATAGTATCCTGATTTATGTAGCCGTCGGGCACGGTAAAGGTATCTCCGTATATCTGATTGAAGCGCATCGCTATATCTCTTGCAAGCTCAAGGTGCTGCTTCTGGTCAATTCCGACGGGCACGAGGTCGGTGCCGTAAAGCAGTATATCGGCAGCCATAAGCGCAGGATAGGTGAAAAGACCGGCGTTGATATTCTCTGAATGCTTCGCGCTCTTATCCTTAAACTGCGTCATACGCGAAAGCTCGCCGAACATAGTGTAGCAATCGAGAATCCAGCCAAGCTCCGCGTGCGCGGGGACGTGCGATTGAACGAAAAGCGTATTTTTCGTGCTGTCAAGACCGGACGCCATATAAAGCGCAAGCGTTTCGTAGGTGCGGCGCCTCAGCTCCGCGGGCACCTGTCTTACGGTTATCGCGTGCAGGTCAACTACGCAATAAAACGTCTTGTACTCCTCCGAAAAGCGCGTGAAATTCTTAATCGCACCAAGATAATTTCCTATCGTCAGATTTCCCGAAGGCTGTACTCCCGAAAAAACTATCTTCTTATCGTTTACCATCTTACTCCTTATCGGCACAGCTTTTGTTCTATGCCCTTTTGCGTGAACTTTTGAGGATATTATACCTCTACGAACGGCTTTTGTCAATAAGCATTGCCGAAGCTGTGGCGGTTTTTTTAAAAATCTATTGACAAAAACGAAAATATTTGATAAAATTCTGTTGTTAACAGCTATGACGAAGACAGTAGCCTTGCTATGCGCCCGTAAAGCGAGTCGGGTACGGTGTGAGCCGATACGAGCCTGCGACGGTGAAAATCACTTCCGAGCTGCATACGCGAGCCGTATTTTCGGGGTAGCGTATGCCGTCAGCCGAGCGTAAATCGGCGCATATTGACAGATATGTGAAGCGAATGGTATATTTCCGTTTCCTTATGGAAACGGTTTTTTTATTACCCGGCAATGCCGAAGACGGCGCCGCAAACGAGAATAATTAAGCTAAAGGAGATAGATATGGAGCTTTACGAAAAGGTTTCCACGAGCCTGAATTTCGTTGAAAGAGAGAAAGAAACCCGACGCTTCTGGGAGGAGAATAAAATCTTCGAAAAGAGCATCGAGCTAAGAAACGGTAAAGAAAACTTTACGTTTTACGACGGTCCGCCAACTGCAAACGG
>JAZNFU010000232.1:0-3365 GCA_045576135.1 Eubacteriales bacterium | reverse complement strand
ATAAAAATGGCGGCAACCTCAAACGCCGAGCTTTTCGGGTACCTTGAGGAAAACGACGTTGATTTTTCGAACGTGGATTACGTCATAACCGAGGCGCTGAAGATAAAAGCGGCGGTCGTCGAGGAGGACGAGCACGAGGCGGGGCTTCGCAAGATACTCAATTTCGGTCACACCTTCGGTCACGGCATAGAGTCGGTCGAGGGACTTTCGGGACTTTACCACGGCGAGTGCGTCGCACTCGGTATGATACCGATGACCGACGCGTCGGTAAGGGATAGGCTCGTCCGAGTTCTTCGCAAGTTCTCCTTACCTACCGCTTGGTCGGGCGACGTCGAGGTGGCAATAGAATTCGCGCACCACGATAAAAAGCGCTCGGGCGGCTGTATCGATACTATTCACGTCAAGAGCATCGGAAGCTTTGAAATCAAGAAGATGTCGATAGAGGATTTCGGCGCTCATATCAGAGAGAATTTTTCGTGTTATAAGCTTTAATCGGCATATAATGCAATCATAACTTTACATATTACAGAAAAATGGGAGTTCATTATGAAAAACACCATTGGTAACGCAATCGCGCTCACACTCTTTGGCGAGAGTCACGGAGAGGCTATCGGCGCGGTAATCGACGGAATTGCACCGGGTATTAAAATCGACCGTGAGTATATAGATAAAAGAATGTCGCAAAGAAAGGCGGTCGGCAAAATCTCGACGGCAAGACGCGAGGCGGACGAGGTCCGTTTTCTCTCGGGCGTGTTCCGTGGGTACACGACGGGCACTCCGATAGCGCTCGTTATCGAGAACACCAACACGAAAAGCGGCGACTACGAATGGATGAAAACCACACCGCGCCCCTCGCACGCGGATTTCACCGCGCAGTGCAAATATCACGGTTATCAGGACTATCGCGGAGGCGGACACTTTTCGGGAAGAATTACGGCCCCACTCGTTGCGGCGGGTGCGATTCTTTCCTCGGCGCTTCTGCAAAAGGGAATTTTCATCGGAACGAGAATCAAGCGTCTTTGCGGCATAGAGGACTCCGCCGAGATATCCGGCGTATCGGATATTGAGCTTTTAAACAATAAGTCCTTCCCCGCCCTTGACGACGGCTGCGGCGAAAAAATGATAGAAAAAATCGAGGCGGCAGCCTCCGTCGGCGACAGCGTCGGCGGTGTGCTTGAAAGCGCCGTCTTCGGTATGCCCGCCGGGGTTGGCGAGCCTTGGTTTGACACGGTCGAGAGCGTGCTTTCGCATATAATTTTCTCCGTACCCGCGGTAAAGGGCTTGGAGTTCGGGCGCGGCTTTGCGATATCCGATATGCTCGGCAGCGAGGCTAACGACGCGTTTATGACCGACGGCGAAAAAATATACACGAAAACCAACAACAACGGCGGTATTCTCGGAGGTATCACGAGCGGTATGCCGATAATTTTCAGAACGGCAATCAAGCCGACGCCCTCGATTTTCAAGGAGCAGGACAGCGTAAATCTCATAACGCACGAAAATGCGAAGCTCACCATCGCGGGCAGACACGACCCCGCTATAATTCACAGAGCGCGTGCGGTTATCGACGCGGTTACGGCTATCGCGCTTGCCGACCTTCTCACCGTGCGCTTCGGAACGGATTATCTTGCGGGGGGACGTGAATAATTAATTTTAACCGCGCGCATTTTCACCACCGCGAAGCATACTCTCACTCAAAGAATTTTACCAATTACGGCACTTTGCTCAAACAAAAATTTTGCAGAGCCGAGCGTTTGCTCACAAAAAATTACCAAGCCGAGCGTTTGCTCAAGCAAAGCTATTTTACCAAACGGAGAATTTTATGAAATACGGTTGCATCGGCGAGCATCTTTCTCACAGCTTTTCAAAAGAAATACACAACGCTCTTGCCGATTACGAATACGTGATACGCGAGATTGCTCGCGAGGAGCTTGGGGCGTTTGCCGTAGGGCGCGATTTTCTCGGAATTAACGTGACCATACCCTACAAGGAGCTTATAATGCCCTACCTTGACGAAATAGACGAGGCGGCGTTGAAAATCGGAGCCGTTAATACGGTGGTAAACCGCGGCGGCAGGCTTTACGGCTACAATACCGATTTTTACGGTATGACGGCGCTCGTGCATCACGCGGGAATCGACGCGCGCGGCAAAAAGGTTGCCATTCTCGGCAGCGGCGGCACGTCAAAGACGGCGTTTGCCGTTTTCACTGCCCTCGGCGCGCGCGAGGTCGTACGCGTCAGCCGCAAAAGCGGTGCGGACACGGTAAGCTATGAGGAGCTTTATAAAAACCACTCGGACACCGAAATTATTATGAATACCACACCCGTCGGTATGTTTCCCGATTGCGAGGCTATGCCGATAACGCTTGGCGGCTTCGATGAGCTTTCGGGCGTGCTTGACGCGATTTACAATCCGCTTACAACGAGGCTCGTGCAAGAGGCGAGGGAGAGAAAAATCCCCGCCGAGTGCGGTCTTTATATGCTCGTCGCGCAAGCGGTAAGGGCGTCCGAAATATTCCTTGACAAATCCTACCCAGCGGGTACGCTTGACGCGATTTACCGAAAAATACTTTCGCAAAAGGAAAACGTCGTGCTCATCGGTATGCCCGCGTCGGGAAAAAGCACGGTCGGCAAAATTCTCTCGCAAAGGCTTTCGCGACCGCTTATCGACAGCGACGTCACGATACGCGAAAAAGCCGAGATGCCGATACCCGTAATTTTCGAAAAATTCGGCGAGGCGCATTTCAGGGATATAGAGGCTGACGCCATTTCGGATATAAGCAAAAGGACGGGTGCCGTGATTGCCACGGGCGGCGGCGCGGTATTACGCCCTGAAAACGTCAGACGCTTAAAGCAAAACGGCAGAGTTTATTTTATCGACAGACCCCTCGACGCTCTTATGCCGACCTCCGACCGTCCGACAGCAAATTCGCGTGAGATGATAGAGAAAAGATACACCGAAAGATACGGTATTTATTCGTCAGTTTGTGACAAAAAAATAGACGCGAGCGTTACAGCCGACAAGGTAGCGGCGCGCATAATTGAGGATTTTTGCAAATGAAGCTTTACATTATCAACGGTTCCAACCTTAATATGCTCGGAATAAGAGAGCCGCACATATACGGTGGCAGAAACTATTCAGACCTTGTCAATATGATTACCGAGCACTGCAAGGAGCTTTCCGTAACTCCCGTTATTTATCAGTCGAATCACGAGGGTGACCTCGTCGACAAAATTCAGGAGGCGTATTTTGAGGGCGCTTTCGGTATAGTTATAAACCCCGGTGCATACACGCATACAAGCATCGCAATACTGGATGCTGTCAAAGCGGTGGCTATTCCGACGGTAGAGGTACACATATCGAA
>JAZNFU010000231.1:0-2939 GCA_045576135.1 Eubacteriales bacterium | reverse complement strand
TGCTTATCGGCAATCCGACAAATATATACATATCGGGTGCATTTGGTATTACGTTCTCGCAATATCTTGTCAAAATGGCATTGCCCGCAATATGCGCGGGAGTTGTGTCTCTCGGCATAATGCTTGCACTTTTTGCAAAACTGCTGAAGGTTGATATAAGTACGGATACACAACCCTGCGAGATAACGGACGTGCCACTGATGTCGGTTGCGCTTGCACATCTTATCTTATGTATAATACTGCTGTCAGTCTCCCAATACACGGGTATCGAAATGTGGCTGATTTCGCTCGGAGTTGCGCTGTCTGCGGTGATTTGCTCTGTATGCGTTCTCGCATTCAGAAGAAAAAGCATACTACCCGTAACCGCGTCACTTAAGGGCTTGCCGTATGATATAATTCCGTTTGTTGTAGGAATGTTTATAATCGTTCTTTCGCTTGATATTTCGGGAGTTACCGCATATCTTGCGGGCATTATCGGCAAGGGCGAGCAATGCTTTACTTACGGAATTGCATCTATGCTTTCGTCAAATCTCCTCAACAACATACCAATGAGCGTTCTGTTTAGTAAAATACTTGCATCGGGCGGCTCGGAGCAAGCAATATACGCAACCATCGCCGGCTCAAATATCGGAGCCGTCCTGACTCCGGTAGGTGCGCTTGCGGGCATAATGTGGTCAAACATAATCAAAGAAAACGGTGTTCGCATGTCCGTTGGAAAATTTGTCGTCTATGGCTTTTGTGTGGGTGTGCCTACAATGCTTTCGTTGTTGTTTGTTATAATGCTCACGGTCTGACTTTGTGCGAAATACCGAAAATATTATGGATTTGTAAAAAAGTTGGAATAACCGTTTACAAAATAAGAAAAATGTAGTAGAATATATATGTTATTATAGTATTTGAAAGGTGTATAATTACTATGCAAAATCAACCGAGATACAAAAGAGTGCTTTTGAAGCTTTCCGGAGAGGCTCTCGCACAGGGCGCAGACGGAATTTTGAATTTTGATTTTATTATGTCGGTAGCCGATGCACTCAAAAAGTGTATTGCTGAGGGCGTTCAGATCGGCGTGATAGTCGGCGCGGGAAATATCTGGCGCGGCAGACAGGGCGTGGATATGGACCAGACGAGCGCTGACAGAATGGGAATGCTCGCCACCGTTATAAACTGTATTTGCCTTAAGGACGCGCTTCGCCGCGCGGGTAAGGAGGGCGCGGTTATGACCGCCGTGCCGATGGCTCCTCTTGCCGAGAATTATTCGGCGGACGTCGCGTCAAGATATCTTTCGGAGGGGAAAATCGTTATCTTTGGCGCAGGACTTGGTATACCGTTCCTTTCCACAGATACCACGGGCGCTGTAAGAGCCGCCGAGGTTGGTGCTGACGAGATACTTATGGCGAAGAATATCGACTACATATACACCGACGATCCGAGAAAAAATCCGAATGCCAAAAAGCTCGAAACCGTTAAGGCGTCTGAGGTTCTCGCGATGAATCTTAAGGCTATCGACGCAACCGCAACCGCCTTCGCGCTTGCAAACGGTATTCCCGTCAAGGCGTTCGGTCTTAAGGACCCCGCCGATATCGTAAAGGCTGTTCGCGGCGATAGCGTCGGAACCGTCGTAATTCCGGAATAATAAAATTAAAATGAATAAATAAGCAATAGGAGATAAATTATGAAACTTGATACTAAAGATTATGAAGCAAAAATGAAAAAGAGCATAGCTTCCTACAACGAAAATCTTTCTACCATAAGAGCCGGCAGAGCTAATCCCGACGTTCTCAAGAAGATAAGCGTTGACTATTACGGCTCGCCCACACCCATCTCGTCCATAGCCGAGATAAAGGTGACCGACGCGCGTACTATCGTTATAACCGCGTGGGATAAGAGCATAATGAAGGGAATAGAGAAGGCTATTCTCACCTCTGACCTCGGAATTAATCCGCAGAACGACGGTGCGGCTATCCGTCTTTCCTTCCCACCGACCACTGAGGAGCGCCGCCGCGAGCTTTCCAAGCAGATATCCAAGCTCGGCGAGGACGCAAAGGTTGCTATAAGAAACATTCGCCGCGATGCCAACGATAAGGTTAAGGCTATGAAGAAAAATTCCGAAATGACTGAGGACGAGGCTAAGCAGAGCGATAAGAGCGTTCAGGACCTCACCGACAAGTATATCAAGGAAATAGATACTCTTACCGCGGCAAAGACCAAGGAAATAATGGAGATTTGACGGAGGTCCGCTTTGGATAAATCCACTAACCACAACGGCTACCCGACCTCTGTTGCCATCGTGATGGACGGTAACGGAAGATGGGCGAAAAAAAGACTTCTTCCAAGGACGTCGGGGCATATTGCCGGCGCTAAGAACGTGCGGCTCGTCCTTAAAACGCTTAAGGAATACGGCGTAAAATACGTTACCCTCTACGCGTTTTCCACTGAGAATTGGAAAAGACCTCGTGAGGAGGTCGACGCTATAATGTCCTTGCTTTACAAATATCTTGACGAGCTTGTCGGCGACCTTTCAAAGCCGGACAGCGATTTTTCGGTAAGATTTCTCGGAGATAAGAGTCGGCTTCCCGAAAAGCTGCGCGACAAGTGTATCGAGGTTGAAAATCTTGCTACCGACCGCCCTTGTGTATGCAATATAGCGATTAATTACGGCGGCAGAGATGAGATAGTACACGCGGCAAATATGGCGATAGCCGACGGCGTTACCACCCTCGACGAGCAAACGCTTGAGAGGTATATGTATACTGCGGGCACGCCCGACCCCGACCTCGTTATACGGACGGGTGGAGATTTCAGAGTTTCCAACTTCCTTTTGTGGCAGATTGCCTACTCTGAGTTTTATATAACCGATACCTATTGGCCTGATTTCGGAAAGGCCGATATTAAAGCGGCGTTCGAAAGCTTCGCCTCGCGTAAGCGCCGCTTCGGCGGTC
>JAZNFU010000230.1:0-7995 GCA_045576135.1 Eubacteriales bacterium | reverse complement strand
AGCATTTTCTTGTATTTTTAAAACGTTTATTTACATTTCGTGTTATTTATCGAAAAATCAGGCTTCCCTGAACTGATAAAGATATAGTTTCTTATACTCTCCGTCAAGCGCAATAAGCTCATCGTGCGTTCCGCGCTCAACGACACCGCGCCCGTCGAGCACGACTATTTCGTCAGCACTCTTTACCGTCGAGAGTCTGTGCGCCACGACTATTACCGTCCTACCGCGCGAAAGCTCCTCAAGCGACGCCTGAATCTGCATTTCGGTAGCGTTATCGAGCGCGCTCGTCGCCTCGTCGAGTATCAGCAGCTTGGGGTTTTTGAGGAAGACTCTCGCTATTGCGATTCTCTGCTTCTGACCGCCCGAAAGCTTCACTCCCCTCTCACCGACCTCGGTGTCGTAGCCCCGGTCGAGAGTACGTACAAAATCGTGTATATTCGCTCGCCTTGCCGCCTCGATAATCTGCTCGTCCGAAGCATCTGTGCCGTATGCGATATTTTCTCTGACAGTACCGTCAAAGAGGAATACGTTTTGCGAAACTATACCTATATTAGAGCGCAGGCTGTCGAGGGTGATATCCGAAATATCAACTCCGTCGAGCGTAATTTTTCCGCCGTTTATATTGTAAAACCTCGGTATAAGATTGCAAAGCGTTGTTTTTCCGCCGCCCGACGGACCGACGAGAGCGAGCGTTTTGCCCGCGGGGATATCGAGGTTGAGGTTGGATATTACGTATTTTTCGGTGCGCTCGGGGTCGCCGTAGCCAAAGCTGACGTCCTCGAATCTTATATGCCCCGAAACCTCGGCGAGCGTTGCTTTTCCCTCGTCCGACTCCTCCGCCTCGCACATAATCTCAAAGAAGCGAGTATAGCCCGACATTCCCTCTTGCAGCTGTGTGAAAAGCGCGGTAAAGCGCTGTATGGGCGTCAAGAACATACTCGTATAAAGAATAAACGCCGCAAATTCACCCGGGTCAATTCTTCCGTGATAGAGGAAAAGACCGCCTGCAAGTATTATAATAAGGTAGAGAATATCCTGCAAAAGCTGCATTATCGAGTCAAAAAATCCAAGCGAGAACATCGCGCGGCTCCTGTGCTTTACAAAGAGCGCGTTTGCAAGGTTGAATTTTTTGATTTCGTGAGCCGCGGCAACGTACGCCTTGGTTTCGCGGATACCCGTGATAGAGTTTTCAAGAGTGGTATTGATTGCCGCCATCTGCCGACGCGATTGGCTCATAGCCTCGCGCATTCTTCTGCGCGAGAGGACGGTGAAAAGAATGATAAAGGGCACGACGGCAAACATTATGAGCGTCAGAAGAATATCAATTCCCGAAAGCACGATAAACGCGCCGATAAACATCAGCACCGCGAGCAAAAGATTTTCAGGACCGTGATGGGCAAGCTCGGATATATCCTGCAAATCGCTCGTAAGCCTTGAAAGCAGGTCACCCGTCTTATGCTCGTCAAAGTAGGAAAAGGGCAGCCTTTCGTATTTACAGAACAAATCACGCCTCATATGCGCCTGCATACGCACGCCGACGACGTGACCGTAGTAGCCCATAATATAGGTGCAAAGCGCCTTTAAAAGATATATTCCGAGAAGAAAAAGTGCCGAGGTAATTATCATCGAAAGATTCTCATTCGGCACGTAATTATTTATCATTTCCTTGGTGATAAGCGGATAGAAAAGTCCGCATACCGCAACCGCGACCGCCGATACCATATCGAGTATAAACAGCCTCATATGCGGCTTATAATAGCTTAAAAATTTTCTGAGCATCATTTATAACCGTACTTATATTTTATTTTTTCAAGCTCCTCAAGCGAGCCGTCCGGACAAAGCCGCTCGCAAAGCTTCGCGAAATTTTCCTCAAAATCAATCTCGCCGCTCTGACGTAAATCACTAAGCACCGCAGATACGTCGGAGGGGCGATAGCCTGCCGAGGCGAGCCTCGCTATAATTTTCCGCGAGCCGAAAAGCGAATCGTTTGCAAGACGGATTAGCTTATCTCTAATCTGCCTTTGCTCGTCTATATATCCGAGCCCTGCCATATCCTCGCATATGCGTGCGGAAAGCTCCGCACCGAAGCCGCCCCGACGGAGCTTTTCGTATAGCTTTCTTCGTGAATTATCACCGTAAGAAAGTATATTCAGCGCACGCTTCGTCGCTCGGTAATGCTCGTCCGCTGAAATAATTTCGTCATATTCCGCGCAGGAAAGCTCGTATTCGGCTTTTGGCTCCCCCAAAGAGCAGTAAAGCTCGCCGGTAAGAACAAAAGCCTTTTTCTCACCGGCAAGCGTAAGTATCACATATTCGCCACGCTCTGTTTTACTAACAGTTTTAATCTTCATTTGTAAACCTTGATTTACCTTTTCCAAACGCATACGCGACGAAAAAGTCCTTTGCCACTCAATGCGTATTAAAGTAACGACTTAAATTTCGTCGTCAAAATCCTTGATTTCGAAGTCGTCATCGTCGAGCATATTCTCGCCCGCATCGATATCGACAGTCTTTATCTTTTCCTTAATTTTTTCCTCAAGGCTTGCCATAAGCGCGCTGTCACCCTCGATAAGCTTTCTCACGTTGTCCTTACCCTGACCGAGTCTTTCGCCGTCAAGATAGAACCAAGCGCCGCTCTTATCTATTATCTCAAGCTGAATCGCCATATCGATAATCTCGGAGGACTTGGAAATTCCCGTGCCGTAGAGAATGTCAAACTCCGCGGTCTTGAAGGGAGGTGCGACCTTATTTTTAACGACCTTACACTTGGTGTGCGAGCCGTATACCTCCGAGCCGCTTTTCAAGGTTTCCGCGCGCCGCACGTCTATACGCACCGTTGCGTAGAACTTAAGCGCGCGCCCACCCGTGGTAACCTCGGGGTTACCGTACATAACGCCGACCTTCTCACGAAGCTGGTTTGTGAAAATAACGATACAGTTGGACTTTGCGATAGAGCCGGAAAGCTTTCTCATAGCCTGCGACATAAGCCTTGCCTGCACGCCGACGTGCGAAGCGCCCATATCACCCTCTATCTCCTGGCGCGGCACGAGCGCGGCAACCGAGTCGATAACGATAATATCGATAGCTCCGGAATTTACGAGCGTTTCGGCAATCTCAAGCGCCTGCTCACCGCAATCGGGCTGAGATACGAGAAGATTATTCGTGTCAACGCCAAGCTTCTTCGCATAAACCGGGTCAAGCGCGTGCTCCGCGTCGATAAACGCCGCTTCACCGCCCTCCTTCTGCACCTCCGCGATAACGTGGAGCGCTATGGTTGTTTTACCCGATGATTCGGGGCCGTATATCTCGGTTATTCTTCCTCTCGGTATACCGCCGATTCCAAGTGCGAAATCAAGCGTCAGGGAGCCTGTTGAAACAGCCGACACGTTCATCGCGCTGTTCTCGCCAAGACGCATAATCGAGCCCTTTCCGCACTCTCTTTCTATTCTCGCCATTACGGTTTCAACCGCAGCCTTTTTATCGCTTACAGGATTTTTTTCAACCGCCGCGGTGGTTTTCTTTGCTGCCATAATTTATCTCCTTTGTCGTTGTTGTACTTTGATTATATATCACATACTGTCCGTTAAATAGGACTGTTTATTCGCCGTTACAAAAGCTGCTCGCACCGTGCGTTTTATTATATTATCTTACACGCGCCGACAGTTCTTACCGAGAGCTTCATTACCGAGCCGCGACCGAAGACGCGCTCCATATATTCGGTATAAGCGTCCGTCATATCCTCGCGCACGAACGCCTGAACCGTTCCCGCGAAGCCGCCGCCGTGTACCCTATACGCCCCGACACCCTCGCCGAAGCGGTCGGTGAGCATAAGCGCGAGCGAAAGTCCCTGCTCCTTCGGAGCCTTCGTCGTGTACACGTTCTGAAGGTACTCGTAGGAGGACCTGCCGGACTCCGCGAGCATTTTGAAGAAGCAATCAAGCTCACCGCAAAGCAATGCCGCGCGCGCCGACTCCACTCTCTCGTTTTCACATACGAAATGCGATGCGCGCAAGAGCGCTCTGTCACCGAGCTTCGCTCTTATCTCGGAGCATTTTTCGATAAGCGAGTCGAAATCAACGCCGCGAAGCACATCCTTACCGAAAAGCGCCGCAACGGCCTTCATTTCACCGGGCACGGAGGCGTAATCCTCGTTAAGATCCGCGTGACTGCCGCCGGTATTTATTATGCACAGCTTGTAGCCCGCCTCGCTCATAGAAAAGTCGATTTTTTCCACCCTCGGTGAGCTCTCGTTCTCAAAATCTATATATACGAAGCCGCCGACGGCACAAGCCATCTGGTCCATAAGACCGCAGGGCTTTCCAAAATACTCGTTCTCCGCGTACCGTGCAAATTTCGCGAGCGTGGCGTTCTCCACTCCGCCCCCATTATAAAGGTGGCTGAATATGTTTCCCACCATAACCTCAAACGCCGCCGAGGAGGATAGACCGCTTCCCGCGAGCACCTCGGTCGTCGAGTAGGCGTCAAAGCCGCCGATGCCGAATCCCGCGTTAGTAAATGCGCGCGCTACGCCGCCTATAAGCGCCGAGGACGTATATTTTTCAAAATTATCGGGGCTTGATATCTTATCAAGCTCAATTACGTTCTCGTCGTAGCCCTCGGAAAGAAAACGCACTCTGCCGCAGTCGTTTTTCGCCGCTATGGCGATTATATCTCTGTCGATTGCCGAGGCGATTACAGAGCCGCGGTTGTGGTCGGTGTGATTTCCTATAATCTCGCTTCTGCCGGGGGTGGAGAATACCGAAATATCCCGCCCCGCGCCAAAGTGCTCCTCAAATTTCTCTATTGCCGAAATTATGCGCTCCGCCGCACGCGAAGCATCTGTGTAAAGCGCACCCAAAAGCTTTTCGGGGCACTCTTTTATCTTTGCCTTAAGGCTGTCTGAATTCATATTTATTTCCTCAAAATTTATGCTTTCAAAAAACGCGGGGGCTATTCCGAAAGGAATTTTTCAACCGTCCCCACAGCCTCCCTTATCACCTCGTCCGACGAGCGCATAGCGCCCGAGCCGTCGTCAAGATAAATCAGCGCAGGATTTTCCTCGTGTGCAAACCAGGTGAGCTGACGCTTCGCGTATCTTCTGCTCGCAAGCTTTATCTGCTCGCGCGCTCCCTCAAGCGTGCAATCCCCCTCAATATAAGCAACTAGCTCCTTATAGCCTATTGCCGAGGAGGCGGTCGTGTCGGGGCGAAGATATCCGTCGGCGTAAAGCCGCTCGACCTCACCCGCGAGTCCCATATCGAACATTATATCCACGCGTCTGTCAATTCTGTCGTAAAGCGTCTGCCTGTTATTAAACGAAAGCACTATTATCCTTACGTCAAGCTCTCCCGCACCCTGCCGAGTCAAGCCGTCCCAATAGGACTTCGGCTTACCCGTAGCGTCGTAGACCTCAAGCGCTCTTATGACTCGCTTGACGTTATTTTCGTGTATTTTCTCGGCTGATTCGGGGTCGCACTCGGCAAGCCTTTGCCACAAGGCGTGACGGTCCTCATCGCTCTTTATATCCCGAAGTATCCTATCGCGGTATTCGGGCGAGCTTTTCGGAACGTCAGGTGTCGGCGCGCGTAAAAGCGTATCAAGATAAAGTCCCGTACCACCCACGATAAAGGGCAGCCTCCCACGGATGCTGATATCGGATATCGCCGCCATAGCACCCTCCCGGTACGCCTCGGCGCTGAAATTCACCTCTGGCGATAAAAAGTCGAGCATATGATGCCTGATTCCCGAAATCTCAGCCTCGGTCGGCTTCGCCGTTCCGATATTCATATATTTGTATATCTGCATCGAGTCGCAGTTGACGACCTCACCGCCAAAGCGGCGCGCAAGCTCTATCGAAAGCGCGGTTTTACCCGATGCGGTAGGTCCTACTATTGCTACGCACTTAATCATTTCGTATTTCCCGAAATCCACCGTTCCATATAATCGAAGATTTCCTCGCGGTTATATTCGTTGAACAGCTCGTGGCGGCAATCGGGGAAAAGCTTTAAGCTGACCGCACTGCCCCCCGCGAGCAAAAGATGCTTGTAGACGTATTCCGGTCCCTTTCCGTATGCACCGACAGGGTCGTCCTCACCGCTGATAATAAGCGTGGGAAGCTCCTTGGGATACCCCTCGAACCAAGCCTTGCCGTTAGCCGCACCGAGCATCGAAAACAGATCGCCGAAGCCCGAAAGCGTAAAGGTAAAGTTGGTATACGGATCTTCATCGCGGCTCGCAACGCGAGCTACGTCACGCGTGAGCCAAGCGTGCTCACCCTCGGATTTCGGGAATTTCGAATTATATCCCATAAAGGCAAGCGACGCGACGAATTTGCTTCTGTGCTTATCACCGTGGAAGAGCTTTCCAATCCTCACCGCAAGCTTTCCAAAGGGGAGCGCGAGATTGGGACCCGCCGTTCCGTGAATAATAAGTCCTTGAATGCTGTGCGGATGTCTATTGGTATAAAGCCTTGCCAAAAACGAGCCCATACTGTGACCGAGAAGCCAAAGCGGAAGCGTCGGATAAACGCTTCTCAGATACTTATTCATCGAATGAATATCCTTTAGCAAATACAAAACTCCGTCGCGCTCTGCAAAATATCCGCGCTCGCCGTCCTCCGCGCTCTTACCGTGACCGAGATGAGCGTGTCCGGCGAAGATATAACCCCTCGCCGTCAGATACTCGGCAAGCGCCTGATATCTTCCGACGTAGTCGCGCATTCCGTGGCAGAGCTGTACTATGCCGCGAGGCTCGACGCCCTTGGGCGAGTATATTTCCGCGTGTATGGTATGTACTCCGTCAGCGGACGGAAACGTTATTTCTGAAAAAACGTAATTCATACGAATTCCTTTCCGAATTTATCAAAATATGAAAGGTTTTGTTTACAATCGGCTGTTTCACCGCCTTAATTTCTTCTCAAGAACTCCTCGACCTCGGCGGACGTGGGAACCGAGGTGGAAGCGCCGTTTCTCGTTACCGCGATAGCCGCGGCAGCCGTACCGTATTTTACAGCGGTGAGAATATCGCCGCATCTGAGGTACTCAAGGGTCATCGCCGCTGTAAAGGTATCACCCGCAGCCGTGGTGTCAACCACCCGCGGCACGCGGTAGGCGGGTATCATATAGTACTTCTTTCCGTCGTAGACGAACGAGCCGCGCCCGCCCTGCTTTATTACGATATACTTACACTTTACACGCTTGTAAAGCTCAAGTGCTGCGCGAAGCGAGCTGTCAGCACCCATCGGCAGAATACCGGTATAGGTTTCGGTTTCGGTTTCGTTTGGCGAGAATATCTCAACCTCGGGAAGCGTCGAGAGCGGATAATCCGCAGACGCGGGTGCGGCGTCGACGAAAATCGGAATGCCGCGCGCCGAGGCTATCTTTGCCGCCGACTGTGCCACCGAAAAGGGTATCTCAAAGCCGATATACAACGCGTCCGGCTCGCACCTGAACGCCTCTATAAGATTTTCCGTGCTTATATTCGCGTTAGCACCGGGATAAACGACTATTCTGTTCTGACCCGTCGCACTTTCCTTCATAACCGCCGCGAAGCCGGTCGGCGCGTCGGGGTCAACCTTTATCTGCGAGGTGTTTATTCCCTGACTTTTGTAGTACTCGAAAAGCTTCTGTCCGTGCGAATCGCGTCCGAGCTTTGCCGAAAATACGACCTCTCCGCCAAGCTTGGCAAGCGCTACGGCAGAGTTAGCTCCCTTGCCGCCGGGCGTATAGGCTACGCCGCCGTCGTCTATAACCGTTTGTCCGGGTGCGGGGACCTCGTACATATTAAGCGACAGGTCCATATTCGCGCTTCCGACGAGCAATATTTTTTTCTTCATAAATTATTCTCCTTGATTCGTGAGGCTGCGCCCCTTGGGATATTACGCAATCGAATCGTCGTCGTGCGATATTTTAAACACGCCCGCACGCTTTGTGAGCTCGGTTGCAAGCGCACTCTCTCTGTTTCTGCAGGTAAATATAAAGCTCTGCGAGCCCTCCT
>JAZNFU010000229.1:0-2545 GCA_045576135.1 Eubacteriales bacterium | reverse complement strand
ATATATTCTTTTGATTGTGCCACACCATATATCAAGGAATTACCGTCCATCAATCGTGTAGGCAGATATTTATTTGCTTTTGGTAGCAAACCAACGATATAGGAAATAAGAACGATAGCTCCCGTTCCGAGAAGCACTCCTGTGCTTGAAGTGGATATCGTAGAAAAGAGAGTCATCAAAGAAATAACGAATACGCCGAATAGCCACCAACACACAACCGAAAGCAGAAGGTTCTCGGCTACCGAGTTATCCCAAAAATACGAATTATAAAGATACGTAATTCCAAAGCACAGCCAAAAGCCGAATGACCAAATTGCAAGGAGCACGCTTGCTTTTGAAATAACCACCTTGAAGCGCTCAAGTCCCTTGGTCAAGGAAAGCACCAGCGTTCCCGTATTATATTCCCCTGTAAAAATTGCTCCCTGAAGTAAAACGAAGGCTATCAGCCCGATGGGCATATTCTTGAAAAATTGTACCCACGAATCCATCGCTGTGACGTTTACGTCGGTCACTATCATACCGCTTTCCGCAAGCGAGTCCGCCATAACCTCAAGCAGCCACGGCGTCAGCTTTGCCACCGCAGGATTCATAATTCCAAGAAGAACAAACAGAGCCAGAGTTATCAACAATCTGCCACAGCGAAGCTGCTCCATACATTCTTTTTTTGTGAAGGCAAGCAAGGATTTCATTTTTCCGTCACCTCCATAAACAAATCCTCAAGGCTCGGCTCTAAGCGTTCCAGCCTCAAAAGCGATATGCGATTATCCGCGACGAAGCGTAAAACCTCGGATACGGAATGCTTATCCTCAAAGAAGGTCAGCTTGTTTTCATTGATTTTCTTCACGCCGACAAAGGCGTTTTTCAAGCTGGCAGCATCCGATTCGTTTTCGACTTCTATCATATGCTCACTGCTTCGGCATCCGGTTTTGATATCGGAGAGCTTTCCACAAATATCCACTACGCCGTCTTTAAGAAAAGCCACGTCGGTACAAATACGCTCCACGTCGGACAGAACGTGCGTAGAAAAGAGCACCGTCGTCTGATCCCTGATAGCCAAGAGAATATCGAGTATTTCTTTTCTGCCTATGGGGTCAAGTGCCGAGGTCGGCTCGTCGCAAACGAGAAGCTTCGGGCGTGAAAAGAGAGCCTGTGCAATCCCCAAGCGTTGCTTCATACCTCGCGAAAAGCCTTTTATACGGTGCGTTTCATCGGCAAGACCGACAAGCGCTAACAGCTCGCTCGTACGCTTTTCTGTCTCAGCGCGACCCACCCCCGCAATCTCACCGCAAAAACGAAGGTATTCCCGCGCCGTCATAAAGGAATAGAATTCGGGAACGTCGGGCAGATAACCGATATAACGGTTGGTATCGGTTTGTCCGTAAATCACTTTTTCTCCGTTTACAAGAATCTCACCCGAATCGACATTCAAAAGTCCCAAAACCGCTTTCATCGTGGTTGTCTTTCCTGAGCCGTTTTTTCCTATAAAGCCAAAAATGCTATGCTCCGGCACGGACAGATTAAGCCCTCTCAAGACCTCTTTATCGCCAAAGCTCTTATAAAGGCTTGTGATACGCAGCATATCCATTAAGAATCCTCCTTACCGAGAAGGAAATACAAAATCGGACCGATGAAAGTATTCATAAGCACTATCGAAATCACGACCCAAAGCGTGCGACTTCCTCTTTTATATGCCGAATGCGTGAAAATATGATAGAGCGTATATCCGAGGACCGCAAGCTCCGCTATGATAAGCGGAATCAGAAGCGGAAGAAATTCTATGATTTTTTCCATCGTTTCTCCCATTATTTCTTATCCTCCCGCTCGGCATACACCTCAACGCAAAGCCCCTTACAACCGCATTTCTTACACGTCAGGCGGCGCATTTTCGGCGTGTGATACGACCAGAAGGATTCCTTCAGCCTTGGCTTGAACACCTCGTGACACTCGGGGCATATATAGGCAACGTGATCAAAATAGTATTTTGATACGCAGATTCCCCACGGAATTGCCACGAGTGCCCATATCACGAACAGCCACCAAAGACCGTTCGTAATCCATAAAACAATCGACGTCCATTGCAGTGCGGTCACGGGAATTCCGGTAAGCACCATAACAAGACGCATTTTGCTTAACTTGTTTTTTTGTTTCATAACGTGCGCTATGTCACCGATAGATTCAACGGAAAAAGTATCAAGCTCTCTTAATTCACGCTTAATGCCCAAAATCATATCAAGCTTGACTTGACGCTCGGAAAGCTCCTCTTTCAAAACCTGCTCCTGCTCATCAAGCAATATCGAAATGATGCTTCGCGGATTTTTCTCGGACAACAAGGCAAAAATACTGTTAATGGGAAGCCCGGCTTCGCGCAGAAAACATATAACGTGCATACGCTTCAAGTCGTCCTCCGTATAAAGCCTGCGTCCGCCCTCGGAAAGCTCGCTCGCTATGAGAATTCCTCGGTCATCGTAATATTGAACGGTTCGCACCGATACTCCGCAGTGCTTTGCAATTTCTCCCGTCGTGTATTTTAACATAGCTTATCACC
>JAZNFU010000228.1:0-7781 GCA_045576135.1 Eubacteriales bacterium | reverse complement strand
TTTTAAAGAATTTTGCGTACATTACGTAACCCTCACACAAATTTAATTGAAGCAGCTTCTGACGATTTCTATTACGGTATTCTGCTCCTCAACCGTCATCTTGTTATCGCTCGGCAGACACAAGCCTCGCTCGAAAATATCCGCACCCACGTCCACGCAACCGCCCGCAATATAGGCGTTTGTTCTGCAGCGCCCGCTGCCCTCGCGAGTTATAAATTCGTGCATACGGTACATCGGCTGCATATGCATCGGCTTCCAAATCGGTCTGCCCTCGGCGTTGTATTTTGCGAGCGTTTCAAGAATTTCCGTCGGACAAGTTTTGCCCGCCTCTTTTACGTATAACGCCTTCGAATCATCTCTGACCTGTCTACACATATATTCTCCATCGATAATCATAGCGGACAGCCAGTAGTTCGGCTCGGTGCCGTCGGTGATCGGATTCATCCTCACGGGAAGGTCCGAAAAGCCCTCTCGATATCTGTCGTAAATCGCCTTTTTCTGTGCGATATGTTCTTTCAAATACGGATACTGACCGCGCACGACGCCCGCTATCACGTTGCTCATACGGTAATTATAGCCGACCTCCTCGTGCTGATACCAGGGAGCGTTTTCTCGCGCTTGAGTCGACCACTTGCGCGCTTTATTCGCGACCTCGATATCATTGGTCAATAGGCAACCGCCTGCCGAACCGGTGATAATCTTGTTTCCGTTATAGCTGACAGCCGAATAATCGCCAAACGAACCGCACTGCCTGCCCAAAATCGTTGCGCCCATTGCTTCTGCCGCATCCTCAATCAGAAGCGCACCGTGTTCTTCACAGATTTTCTTAATCAAATCCATACGTCCCGGGAAGCCGTACAGCTCAGCCGCAACCACCAGCTTTACGTCGGGATAGGCTTCAAACGCCCGCTCAAGCGCCACGGGGTCCATATTCCAGGACTCAGCCTCCGTATCAATAAAGACGGGAATGCCCCCCTCGTAAACCACCGGGTTCAAGGTCGCGTCAAAGGTCATATCAGAGCAAAATACTCGCTTGCCCTCTAAAGCGCCGTGACTGATAGGCGCTTTCCCGTAAAGAATTTCGCCCGCGTGCTTTACGGCCAAATGAAGCGCGGCGGTACAGCAGGATAAGCCAACCGCATATTTCATCTCTGCCATTTCGGCGGCTATGCGCTCGACCTCGTTAATATTTTCGCCAACGGTACTCATCCAATTCGTATCGTAAGCCTGTTTAACGAACTTCATTTCATCTCCGTGCATCGTAGGGGTAGCAAGCCATATTTTTTTCTCGAACGGTCTTATTTTCATATACGGATTCCTCACTTTTAATTCATAGGATTTAGAGCTGCATCGGTTTTCCACATCCGAAAGATGCCAGTATTTAAAATCCACGAGCGCGCTCGCACGATAAATAATAAAAATAATATACTCTAAATAGTATAGCATACAAAAAAATGGCAGTCAAGCGGTTTTTCGGTTTATTGCAGAAAAGGTGTTAAATTTTAGCAAAATCAACCAAAGCAATTGAATTTTGTGGACACTTTGACCAAAAAGCTCGCTCGCACTCGAGCTATGCTTAATCTTCTCGCTCCGTTCGTTTTGAGCCGTCACTCGAAAAAAGCACACAGTCCGCCGGAGTGTGCGCCCACGAAAAAGGACGAGAGCAGAACGGTTAAATTCTGCTCTCGCTTTGCATTTTGACTATATTATGTCAATATTTGTTGTCATTTTGCAGCTTTTAATTCGTTTAGAATTAAGAATTAAACCTCCGGGATTTCTACGGTTATCTCGCGTCCAAGCTCGCTCGATTTGATAATTCCGTCGATGATAGCCTGGTTGATTATTATCTGACTTGAGGGAACGGGCGAAGACGTGCCATTTTTGAGCGCGTTGAGGAAGGAACGGATTTTCTCGTAGAACAGGCCGTTGGACTTATCCGGAATAATCGGAATTTCGGTGATAACGGGCGAGCCTGCTACGTCGCGGTAAATCTTCATCGCACCGCCGACCGTACCGTTCCAGCACTCAGTCGAGGGGATGCGGAGCGAGCCTTTTTTACCCATAATGATGGTGTCACCGGGGGTGTCGAGGTTCATCGCCCAAGCGATACGGAAGTCGAGAATTATGCCGCCCTCAAGGCGAACGAAGCCTGCCGCAAAGTCCTCAACACCGAACAGCTCGGCGTAGCTTTCGGGCTTATCCGAGTACTTCCAGTAGTCAGGATTTTTACCGAAGAAGTTGGACTTGTATCCGCTGATGGTAAGGGGCTTGGGGTAACCGATTGCGTTCATTACCATATCGAGCGAGTAGCATCCGATGTCGCCCATAGCGCCGATGCCCGCGGTCGACTCCTCGATAAAGGTCGTACCGAAGGGTGTGGGGATACCGTGGCGTCTGCCGCCGCCGGTCTGAATATAGTAAATTTCACCAAGCTCACCCGACTCCACTATCTTCTTAATCATCTTCATATTCGGGTCGAATCTCGGCTGGAAGCCTATCGAAAGGAGCGAGCCGCTCTCCTTTTCGGCGCGTCTGATTTCAACAGCCTCCTCAAGAGTTACGCACATCGGCTTTTCAAGAAGAACCGCAACTCCCTTACGCAAGGCGTATATGGTACACTCGGCGTGCGTACGGTTGTAGGTACAAACGCTTACGGCATCCAGCTTTTCGTTATCAAGCATAGACTTGTGGTCGGGATAGCATTTCGCACCGACGACGCCGTTCGCGGCAAAGAACTTCTCTGCCTTTTCGGGAACAAGGTCCGCACCCGCAACGATCTCTACGTCGGGCATACGAAGGTATTCCTTAATATGAGCCTCGGCAATCCAGCCGCAGCCGATAATACCTACTCTTACCTTTTTATCCGCATCAATTTTTTCCACGGTCTGATTTTCCTTGAAAGCATCAAGTATGTTTTTTGCCATAATATATCTCCTCTGTAATATTTTGTCATATTGACATTTTTAAATATGCGTGGTACAATCAAATTATATAATGTTTTGGTAGAAAACCTCTATATCGATTTTTACCAAAGCTTGCACGATATTGACTTTTGTGGGGTGTGCAAAATATGTACAATCAACTTATCATACCGTCGTTCGAAAATGAAAACGTTCACCTCGGCGCCTCCGAGAGCGAGTGTGCCGCGCAGCTCAGCCCCCTGCACTATCACGACGAGATAGAAATTCTATACGTCTACGATGGCGCGTTGCATATAATAGTAAACGGTTCGGAAAATGAAGTTCGGGCGGGGTCGCTTATCCTCCTCTCGCCAAGAATACCGCACTCGACACACTTTCCGGAGGGTGGCGGAAAATATTATATGCTTCAGTTCAGGCTTGAAAATTATCTCGGCGATAACATCAACGTCGGCAAATATTTCAACCGCTTCGTGCAAAGCGCGTCGATCCCCTTCAATATATTCGATAGCGAGGAGCTTTGTGCCGTTATAAACAAAATTTTTACCGAATACGGCGAGCGCAAAACCGAGTATATCCTTATGATAAAGGGGCTCATATACAGCGTGGTTGCGCTCCTTATACGCGAGGGCATACTGCCCGCAGGTAATTTCAGCTATTCCGAGCCGATAATCAAGGTCCTGCCGTCAATTTCATATATCGAGGAGCATTATACAGAGAAAATCACGCTTGAGGAAATTTCTGCGGTCCAAAGGCTCGCGCCCTCGTATTTCTGCCGTCTTTTCAAGAAAGCAAGCGGTACGGGCTTCGTCGACTACCTCAATTTCGTAAGAATCTGTAAAAGCGAGCGAATGCTATCACACAGCGATAAGAGCATTTTGGAGATATCCTGCGAGCTTGGCTTTTCCTCGGTTTCATATTTCAACCGACTTTTCAAAAAATACAAGAACTGCACGCCGAGCGAATACCGCGCGGCGCAAAGCATAAACCGCTAAAGCTGACATAGAAAGAGCGCTTGTTAAGCGCTCCACGGAGAACGATATGAACACACTTCAAAAAAAATACGGTCTTATTACGGCTATATGTATGGTCGTCGGAATAGTAATCGGCTCGGGAATTTTCTTTAAGGCACAGGATGTGCTTGCCGAAACTAACGGAAATATGCTCGAGGGAGTCCTCGCCTGGCTGATAGGCGGTGCTATAATGGTGTCGCTTTCGGCAACCTTTGCCGTAATGGCAACGAAATACGAGCGCGTCGGCGGAGTCGTCGATTACGCTGAGGCAACCTGCGGCGGCGGATACGCCTATTTCGTCGGCTGGTTTCTTTCCTTGATATACTACCCCTCTATGACCTCGGTGCTTGCGTGGGTGTCCGCAAGATACACTATGGTTGCGGTATTCGGCTATCCATCCTCAAGCGCCGAAGCGCTTTACAGCCCCGAATGTATAACCATTGCGGCACTCTACCTCATCCTTTCGTACTTTATAAACACAATATCCCCAAAGCTTGCGGGTAAATTTCAGGTTTCAACCACCGCGATAAAGCTCGTGCCGCTTCTTTTCATTTCGCTCGTCGGCACGGTTATCGGAATCTTCAACGGCACGCTCGGAGCAAACCTCGGTTTTTCAGCCGACGCGGGAGAGCTTAGCGGCGGTGGCGGACTTTTTGCCGCAATTTGCTGTACCGCCTTTGCCTACGAGGGTTGGATAATCGCAACGACGATAAATGCCGAAATCAAAAACGCCAAAAGAAATCTTCCGATAGCACTCGTGCTCGGCGCTATTATAACCGTCAGCGTATATGTATTCTATTATATCGGAGTTCTAGGACTTGAGGATACGGAAGCTCTTATCAAGGATGGCACGTCGGTCGCCTTTAACTATTTCGGCAGCGCCGTTGCCACCGTAATAAACTTTCTCATAATCGTTTCCTGCCTCGGCACGCTCAACGGTCTTATGATGGCAAGCACGCGCTCTATGTACGCCCTCGCCGCAAGAGGAAACGGCATATCTCCGCGCATCTATTCACAGCTTGACAGCCAAACTAATATGCCGCACAACTCCGCCGCGCTCGGTCTTCTCGTTTGTGCCGCTTGGTTCGCCTATTTCGTCGGCGGTCAGTTCTTCGGCTGGCTCGGAGAATACGCATTCGACTCATCTGAAATTCCGGTTATAACCGTGTATCCCATATACCTCCCGATGCTTATAAATTATATGAAAAAGGAGCGAGAGCTCGGCGTCTTCCGTCGCTTCGTGCTTCCCGCGCTATCCATCATAGGCATCGTCGTAATGGTAGGTGCTTGTATATTCCGCCACGGTATAACGAACGTATGGTATCTCATAGTATTCTGCGCGGTTATGCTTGCAGGAGCTGTGGTATATCGAAAAAACAAAAGCAGAGGCTCGCTGATAAAATAACCGATTTCGACACAATATGTACATATAAGTTGTCAAAAGATAGTATTCAACTTGTATAAAAGATTTCCGGGAGAGGACTCAAATGATAAAACGAATATTAAAAAGCGCTGTCCTTTTAGCGCTTTCCGGTGCGCTTTTCTCTTGCGCGCCCGCTGATAAATCAAACGGCGAGGGGTGGGACGGGGTCACTATGACGGCGACGGTTACGGCAATCGGCGAAAAGCTTGAGGTCGAGGTCACCGATAGCGAATACACCTTCGGCACGCATTGGGTTATAACCGACGTTACGAGGTTTTACGATAAGCGTGGAAGCGAAATATCAAAAAACGATATCACCGTCGGTGACAGCGTGAAAATTTATTATAACGGTCAGGTTATGCTGAGCTATCCGCCGCAGATAGTAGCGGCTAAAATTATTATTCAGTAAGCGTGATGTCCCAAGCGGACAAATCACGCATCGAGATAAATTCCCGCGGGATTTTCGATACGTTGCCGGCACAACTCGATATCCCTGCGACTCGATAGCTTGCCGTAAAAACGAGGAAAACCGCAGTTTTTCACCCTTGGTTTTCCCCAATTTAGATTATATAACGGTAGAAGTGCGGAATTTTGCACCCCTACCGTTTTTTGTTCGCCGGCGCCTAAATGATGCAGCCCAAAATTTATATAAGCTTTTAGCAGATAATCAAACGATTCTCTTATCAAGCCACTCAAGCGAAAGCTCGACCATTTTCTTTCCGAGCTCCATATTCGCCTCTCTTGCGCTTTCGGTAAACCAATGCTTGATATCGTCGATTCTGTCAAGCTTTACGGCGTCCTCGTACAGCGCCATAAGTATCGAGCATTCGTATTTTCCCGCGTGGTCGTAGCCGGTAGCGTTCTGCACCTCACAGCTCATCGTAGGAACCACCTTAATCCAAGAAAACGGGTCGTCACCGCCGCCGAGGTCCTCGTAGTAGCTCTTGTAGCTTTCGCTGCCCCACCAGCCGCCGCCGAGCGTTTTTTCCATATACGCCATCGTAGCGCGCTTTGCCGCCTTCATATAAGAGAGCGTCATCGGCATAAGATTTTCCTGCTCAAACTGATGGTGTATAACGATGTAGATATTGCGAAGTCCCGCCGAAAGCATACTCATAAATGTGTAATAAACGTACTCCTCAAACGCATTCTCCTCAACGTGAACGGTGCCCGACGTTGAGTCCCCGACCGCATAGCTTGCGGGGCTGTAGCTGATTGTGGGAGCTATTATTACGTCCTTTTTCTCGGCGAGCCTTTCAACGAGCCCCTGAGCCACGAGCGTATCGCAGCCGTACGAGCAGTGCGGGCCGTGATATTCAACCGTACCGCCCACGATAACCACGGGGGTGCGGTTTTCCTTTGCCTGATTAAGCTCTCTTGGGAAGCACATATCAAGATACATTTTTCGTTTCTCCTTTAATTATTCGCAATAGCCGAGCGTGGTGTAATACGCGAGGTTGGTCTGCGTATTGTCAAGACGGCCGTACTGAACGACTACGTTCTCGCTTGAGGTCAGCTTCATCGCGTACTGCGTCTGATAGGGCACGCAGAAGCCGCCCATATCGGAGGGCTTGTTCATTCTGAAGCATCTTACCCTGCCCGCACCGACGTGCCAGGTTATCTTACCGTCAAAATCCTTATCCGTAAAAAACAGCTTTACGTCGATTTCGGCATCCTTATCACTATCGTTTACGACTATGACCGACTCGTGTCCCTTAAGCTCTCCCTCTCCCTCGAGCGGAAGCTCGCAATCGGGAATCATCCACAGACGCTTTCCCATTCCATTAGACATCTATTTCCACAATTCCTCTCTTAAGATAATCGGTCATCGGCGTGCAGCCGTCCTTCGTAACGGCAATACCCTTTTCCCAACGGCAGCCGAAGGTGGGACCGGAAATGAAGGTATCAACCTGGAAGGTCATATTTTCTTCCAAGAGATAATCGCTCGTGGTTTCCATCCAGGGTGCTTCAACCTCTATCATACCCGTACCGTGACACGGACCGTAAACGAAGTTGTCGCAAAAGCCGTTTTCCTCAAAGAGCTTATAGAAGCCCTTCGCGATATCCGACGCCATAACGCCCGCCTTAATTCTCTGCTCGGTCCACTCGTGCGCCTGACGGCAGAACTCTATGTAACGGCGGCGGTCGTCGTCAAGCTTGCCCATAACGACAGGAATACCGGTAGCGGGGGAATATCCGTCAATCTTTGCGGAAAGGTTAAGCTGTACGATATCTCCCTTTTTGATGGTTTTATAGGTCGAACGGCTGATAGCGTGACGGGTGGATTCCTGACTGAAAACGTACATAGGAAGTCCCTCGTACTCAGCTCCGTGCTCGTATATAACTCTTTGAGCAATACCTACCATCTGAAGCTCGGTAACGCCGGGCTTGAGGTTCTTTATAACCTCGTCGGTAGCGATATCTATA
>JAZNFU010000227.1:0-3233 GCA_045576135.1 Eubacteriales bacterium | reverse complement strand
AATACTTTTAGTGTTAACCATTTCCATAAAAAAGTTCTCCTTAATTTATATGTGCCATATAACAAAACTGTATAAAACACCTATACTGATTATACAACATTTTCAAGATCAATTCAAGAACTTTTTTGAAGATTATGCCCTAACGGCGTAGAAAAACGCACCGATAAATTGTGCATAAATCACAAACCAGCGCGTTCTTTTATATTTTTGGGCTGTTTTTTTCTTTATTTTTGATAAATCAATCCGAATTTTGTCTTTTCGGCAGCATATGTACGAGCACCTCGTAGATGTTCGAAACTCCGACGAGCTCTACGTTACCTGACACCTTTATGCTGTCACTCACGTTCTTTTTCGGCAGTATAATTTTCGTAAAGCCGAGTCTTACCGCTTCCTTTACTCTGTAATCGATATGAGATACGGCGCGCACCTCTCCTGAAAGTCCTATCTCGCCAAAGGCTATCAGATTATCTGGGATTACCTTGTCGGTTATGCCGCTTATCAAGGACATTGCAATCGACAAATCGGCGCTCGGCTCGTCGAGGTGTATGCCGCCCGCCACGTTAATATAAACGTCGTTTTCGTAGAATTTAAGCCCCATACGCTTTTCAAGCACGGCAATCAGAAGACACATTCTGTTATGGTCGAAGCCGTCCGCGGTTCTTTTACCGGTAGGATATACCGTTTTTGCGACCAAGGACTGTATTTCCGAGATTATCGGCCTTGTTCCGTGCATAACGCAGCCGGCACACGAGCCGCTCGTGTTTTTCGGGCGCTCCGCCATTACGACCTCGCTCGGATTGGGAATTTCGCGAAGTCCGACGTCACACATTTCAAACACGCCTATTTCGTTAGTCGAGCCGTATCTGTTTTTTATGGCTCTTATTATTCTGTATGAGTTCGTTCTCTCGCCCTCGAAATAAAGAACGACGTCAACCATATGCTCGAGAATCTTAGGTCCGGAAATTCCGCCCTCCTTGTTGACGTGTCCGACGAGAAATACCGCCGCACCGCTTTTTTTAGCGTAGCTTATAAAGGACATAGCACCCTCGCGCACCTGGGTTATGCTACCCGAAGCCGAGGTTATCCGAGCAGTTGAGAGCGTTTGCACCGAATCCACGATAACCACGTCGGGCTTGAGTCTCTCACATTCCGCAAGCGTTGCATCAATATCGGTTTCGGTGAGCAGATATATGTTATCGCCGCATATTTTGAGTCGCTCGGCGCGCAACTTGAGCTGTCCTTTCGATTCCTCGCCCGAAATATAAAGCACCTTTCTCGTTTTTCCGAGCTCGGAGCATATTTGTAAAAGAAGCGTCGATTTACCGATGCCAGGCTCACCCGACAAAAGAACGACGGTGCTGTCCACAAGACCGCCGCCAAGCACTCGGTCAAGCTCGCCCATACCGGTTTTCGCTCGAAGATAGCTCGGCAGGCTAAGCTCGGAAAATTTCTCAGCCTTATTGTATTCACGGGATGCGGCAGCCTTTGCCGCCGTTTGTGAAATTACCTCCTCGTCAAGCGTATTCCACTCGCCGCACATAGGGCATTTTCCGTACCATTTAGACGTGGTATTTCCGCATTCGCGGCAGACGAAAACCGTTTTCTGTCCCTTCATTTAACAATCCTTCTTTTCAAAGTTAATTATCCGTATACTCTATAATACCACAAACTATGGCAAAACACAATTGCTTTTGGTATTCTTTTTCACAAAGTTTTTCACATTCGCCCGAATTTGAGATAAAACCGCATTCAAGCAGTACGGTAAGCGTCGGTGCGTTTTTGAGTATATAAAGCTCGCCGCCGTCCTTGATAGCTCTTTCGTTATCCGTTTGAAGCCTATCTTTTACGTTTTTCTGTATTGCTGCGGCAAGCGTGCGGCTTTGCGAATCGGCACCGTTAAAGTAGGCTTGAAATCCTGAATATTTCTCGGCTTGATAGCTGTTCATATGAACACTTACGAATATAGCGTCGGGATATTGCTCGGCAATTTTGACGCGATTTTTCAAATCGGATATTTTTCTGATGCCCTTTATATTTTCATCCTCGCTGTAAAGTAGCTTATCTTCGGTGCGCGTCATAATTACGTTGTATCCGTTTTTTCGAAGCTCCTCTGCCAAAAGCTCGGCAATTTCAAGATTAAGAGTTTTTTCGTACACCCCGTTTTTGCCGATAGCGCCGCAATCCTCGCCGCCGTGCCCCGCGTCTACGATTACGGTTTTTGAGGGTTCTGCCGAGGACGAAACGTAAAGCGGCGTATCTAAAACGTATCTTAGCGCAAGCGCGCAAAAAAGAAACAGCGATACGCACACGAGCGTAATTTTCCCAACCGTAAGCGCAGCATATAGTCTTCTCAGGTTTACAGTTATAATTTTCATAAAGCCTCCGCCCGACCGCAGAGATAATTTGGATAATCCGCGGCAGACTATGGAGCAAAAAATCTCCATAGCTCAATTAAGGCTATGGAGAAAAAACGAAAAATATTACTTTTTACTATCGGGTGCACCGAGCTTTTTGAGTGCTGCGAAAAATTTATAATTTTTCACACCGAGGAAATAACCGATTTGCGTTACGGCTACCGAAAATACCGATATAAACGCGAACGCCGCGGCAGAGCCGATAAAGCTCGCATCGGAAACCGTTTCAAACGAGCCGAATATCACTTGCACCACACCGAGATACATCGACAGCGTAATACGCATAAAGAAGTTTGCAACACCCGCAACCACCGCGCAAAATTCCGAGGCGGTAAATTTATATATAACAGCACACGAAAAGCATATACCGGATATAATCACGTTCGGAACCGATGCAAAGAGCGACATTTTAGCACCCTTGTGCTTATAGTATTCAAGCCTTCCCGCGTCTATTCTAATTTTATCCTTCGCACCATATTCCCAGGATACGTTGTATATCAACATAAAGTAGAACAGTATCGAGAATATCGATATAGCCGTATTGAGTGACCGAATAAGCGACTCCTCTCCCATAGAGCCGACCGCTGTATATAAGACGAATGCAAAAATTGCAATACCTATCTGATTGACGTAAAGCTTTACGATGTCGTAAGAGTTGTTTTTAAAAAAGCGCATACGCTCCCCTTTCCGAAAAAGTCAAATCCTTAAGAGAGTAAGCTAAGACGGTTGCTTCCCCACTCTCTTGTTACGTTAATTCTATCACATTTTTTTAAAAAAACAAGACAATGTCAAAAATGTTTACAGTTTATCCACTAAAAA
>JAZNFU010000226.1:0-13939 GCA_045576135.1 Eubacteriales bacterium | reverse complement strand
AAGTTTTCCTCGCTTTATTTGAATTCAAGAATCAGCGATGCGCTTTATCATACCGTGCTTGAACACTATCTTAATGAAAGAGAAATGAGATATGTAAACAGCGGCGAGAAAAGTATAAGCCATATTACCAACACGCAGGATTATAAAATCAGCGAATTTCATTACAGAAAGGCGTACTGCAAGCTGAATATTGCGTACAATCCGAAGTACAAGCTCTTGATAAAGCTTATTTATCCTTTTCGAAAGCTGTTGGGGAAATTCAACAAAGTGAGCATCGTTGATAAAGTTTTATCGATTCTGAGAATGGAAGAAATTGTGAGAAAAGAGAGAAATACAAATGAATGATTTGGTTTCAATTGTAATGCCGTCGTATAATACGGCAAAATACATCGGTGACTCAATAAAATCGATTATAAATCAGACTTATGGAAATTGGGAGCTTTTGATAGTCGACGATTGCTCTACCGACAATACGGAAGACATAGTAGCTTCGTTTAACGATGAGCGCATCCGTTTTATAAAAAAAGAAAAAAACAGCGGTGCTGCCGACTCCAGAAATATAGCGCTGAGGGAGGCCCGTGGAAAATGGATAGCCTTTCTTGACAGCGATGATACTTGGGAGCCGGAAAAGCTGGAAAAGCAGCTTGAATTTATGGTAGAGAACGGCTACAAGTTCACGTACACCGATTACCGTATTCAGCTGAATGGAACATGGCTGCCTTACGTTTATACCGGTCCTATGAGGGTAAACGAGCGTAAGATGAAGGATTACTGCTATTTTTCGACGATTACGGTTATATACGACAGGGAACACGTCGGTCTTGTTCAGATAGAGAACGTGAGAAAAAATAACGACTACGCTATGTGGCTCAAAATAATCAAAAAAGCGGATTGTTACAGATTCCCATACTGTCTTTCTAACTACATAAAGCACGACGGCTCCGTGTCAAGCGGAAGCAAATTGAAGCTTATCAAGCATCACTATATTATGTGGCGCGTTGCGGAAAAGAAGAATCCTATCAGCGCAGCCGTGCTTACCGTCAGAAATCTTTTCTGGGGAGCTATCAAAAAAATCAGATATAAGACAAAAATCAATGAAAATTAAATTATCCGATAGGCAAAATGCCTAAGATCGAAAAGACTCTTGATTGGAATTCGTGAGGCTTAATGCTTTGAAGAGCTTAGAATTAAGTATTGGAGATTGAAAATGTGAAAAGCGTTGTATTTTCATTTGACGATGCCCGTCTTGATACGTATACGACGGCATACCCGATATTAAAAAAATACGGTCTGCCCTTTACCGTCAACGTGGCAAGTGATTTTGTGACAAATCCGCAAAACTACACCTGTTTTGCGAGCGGCTCGGGTAAAAGTATGACACCGCAGCAGCTTGTTGAATGTCAAAATGCGGGTAACGAGGTTGCGTGTCACGGGCATAATCACAAAAACGAAGTGCGCGGCGTTTTTGATAACATCGAAGCGCTTGAGAAATTCGGTCTTGATAAAAATTTGATAGTCGGGTTTGCAAGTCCGGAGTCTTACGTTACAGAAAGCGACACCTTCGGTATGGACAAGCTCGTTGAAGACGGTGTACTTAAGTACGTCAGAAGCGGAATACAGATACGCAGAGAGGGATTATTTTATACCGCACTCTCCCTTGTCGAGCGAATGACACACAGCAAGGCTCTTTTCAAATACCTTAACCGCAAAAATATTATTTCGAACGTTGGTTGGCTTTTGCCGTCCGTGGCAATAACGAGATACACGACTGTAAAACAGATTGTGTATTTGATAGATAAGCTTAAAGACGGCGAGTCGGTAATTCTTATGTTTCATAGCGTGCTTAACAAAAACGATGGCGGATACAGAAAAGACGTTTGGTATTACGATGCGGAAAAATTTGAAAAGATATGCAAGTATCTGAAAGATACTGATAGCGTTAACGTATGCACGACCGCACAGCTGATTCAAAGATAGATTTTCTGCGTTGCAACAAGGAGATGGATATGGAAACACCGAAAAACAAAATTATAATATGGGGCGTCGACGGATTTAATACTCTTGGACTGCTCAGACAGCTTGGTCGAGATGACATAGATTTGTTTTTCCTTATAAAAGGCAAAGCGTCATTCGCTTCAAAAAGTAAGTTTTGCAAACGATTCTTTGAAACTCCGACAATCGAAGAAGGCTACGATTTTTTAATAAGCAGCTTTAAAAATGAGGAATATAAGCCTATTATATTTACTTCGGGCGACGATATAATGGTTTTTATCGACAAGCACAAGGAAGAATTTGAAAAATACTTTATGATTCCCGGGTGTTCTACTAAAGGAGATACCGAAAAATACACCGACAAGAATGAAATGACACGCTTGGCTGATGAGATCGGTATTGTTTGTCCAAAATCAATCAAAATTACAAAAAATTCACAGATTGATGCAATCGGAGAAATTACTTATCCCTGTCTTATCAAGCCTGCCCACGAAAACCCCGGACATTATAACGAATTCAAATTCAAAATCTGCAAAAATGAAAAGTCGTTGAAGCGCACGCTGAAATACGTGAGAGAGGATTCTGAATTTATCGTACAGCAATTCATTCCTAAAAAGTGGGAGTTGCTTGTTTACGGTGCCAGAATGTGGAACGGAAAAACAGAAATAGCGGGAGCTATCGTCAGGGACAGAATGGCAAACGGCGGCACTTCTCACGGATATATTACGAAGGAAATTCCTCAGTGTGCTGATATGACAAAGGTTCGTGATTTTCTTGAAAAAATTGATTATCACGGTTTGTTCGCATTTGAATACGGTCTATTTGAGAATGATGCATATTTTTTTGAAGTAAATCTGAGAAATGACGGAACGTCTCACTACTATTATCAGGCGGGCGCTAACATTCCTTTGGCATATGCATACAGTTGCACAGGAATTGATTATTCGCAAATCTCGACAAGTGTCGGCGAAAAGCAGTGGTTTATAGATGAAGTTCTTGATTTTGAAAACGTTGCTTTGGGAAAAATTTCAAAAAAGAAATGGAAAGAAGATTTGAAACAAGCGACCGTTTTTAAATATTACGATAAGGACGATACCGTGCCGTTTGAATTAGCAAAAAAACAAAGCAAAAAAATCATTTTAGAAAATCTTACCGTAAAGCGATTCAGGACGTTGATCGTCTTTATTATGGATAAATTAGGCTTGAAAAAATAAATCAAAATACAAATCTTTTTGTAGGAACAAGTTGTTATAATGAAAGTACTTCATATTAACTGTAATTATACAGGCAATCAATTGCATAAGCTTATGGTCGAAAAGCTTGACGGCTTAGGCTATGAAAACAAGGTCTATGCGGCTACGGCAGAAAAGGAAAAGGCGGAAAAAAAGTATAACGAAAATGCCGTCGTTTCTTTGTGCCTAAATCGGTTCGACAGATTTTGGTTCGGTCATAAGCAAAGAAAGATATTGCGGGATATGACGTCAAAAATCGACGTTTCGTCAATGGACGTTATTCACGCATATACTCTTTTCACAGACGGAAATGCCGCAAGGGAACTGTCTAAAAGGTATAATATTCCTTACGTTGTCGCTGTCAGAAATACAGACGTAAATGCCTTTTTTAGACTTATGATTCATCTGAGAGGGCTTGGAATAAAAATAATGCGCGATGCCAAAGTCGTGTTCTTCTTGTCCGAATCATACAGAAAAGCGGTTTTTGATAAATATATCCCTAAAAAGTATCACCGGGAGTTGCTTTCGAAAACGAGAATAATACCAAACGGTATCGATGACTTCTGGTTTGATAACAGCTTTGAGGGCGGCAGAGCTCTCCCAAGTGATAAACCCGTAAGACTTATGTTTGCGGGCAGACTTGATAAAAATAAGAATATCCCCACTATTCAAAAGGCAATGAAAATATTGCGAGAGAAGGATATAGAAACGACTCTTACCGTTGTGGCGAGCAGAATCGAGGATAAAGCGGAGCTTGCTCTTATCAAAAAGGATGAGTATACAACGCATATTCCCGGTTTGAATAAAGAAGAGCTTATCGAGGAGTATAGAGCGCATAACGTTTTCGTGATGCCCTCGTTTACCGAATCCTTCGGACTCGTATATGCCGAGGCTATGAGCCAAGGGTTGCCCGTGATTTATTCAGCGGGTCAGGGCTTTGACGGACAGTTTGAAGAGGGTGAGGTAGGTTACCGAGTTGATTCTCATTCTCCCGAAAGTGTAGCGGATGGCGTTTTAAAAGTAATCGAGAATTACGGTAATATAAGTCCCTGCGTTTCTCAAAAGTCAAGAAAATTCAGATGGGACGAAATAGTTAAAGTATACAGTGATATTTATGAAAAAATCGGAGGCACGGAATAGTGTTTGAGGAGTGCATTTTTTCGTACTATATAGGAAAAAAACAAGTATCTTATAAAGAACTGTCGAAGACGTATGATTTTGGCGGGCTTGTCATAACCGCCGACGGCAGAACGCCCTATGAGAGTATTTCGAAAGATGGCAGAGAATGTGCCGTTTTCGGATACGCCGTTAACGTGCTTGACGGTGACAGAGCGTCACTACCGGAAAAGATGCTTGAGAGTGCCGCAGATATAGACGGCATTGTGGAATTCGAAAAAAAGCTTGGTGGAAAATATTTGATTCTCTATTCGGACAAAAACGGCGTGTACGCTCTCGGTGATGCTACGACAAGCATTCCGATTTATTATTGCAATGGTGAGCTGACAAGCAATCCCGAGTATTTTTGTAAACAATTCGGACTTGTCCCGGACCAAAAGCTTCAAAAGATAAGAGATAGCGGTAATATATCTCAGGCAATGCCGTTTGACCTTACACCGTATAAAGAGATAAAGCAGCTTATCCCAAATCATTACTATCACTTTGGCGAAAATAAATCGGTAAGGTTTGTAAATTCGGCAAGCACTCAGAAAAGGCTTTCCGTTTCCGAAGCAACAGAGATAGCACTGCCGATGATTTCCCATATTACCGATATGTATACGTCTTTGTTTGATATATATTGCCCCATAACGTCGGGTAGGGACAGCCGTGTTGTACTCGCCTTTCTTTTGACGGGCGAAAAGGAAAGACTCAAGGCTTATACGATAAAGCATAATCACCATACGGGCAAAGAACAGGATTTGACCGTTCCTTTCGAGCTTGCAAAGGTCTGTCCGATGGATTATCGGCAGATAGTCGATGCGAGCCTGCCGCAAGAGTTGAAAAATGACGCTGACGTTCTTTTCGGATGCGGAAAGTATTCTGTAAGAACACTTGAAATTGCATATACCGTGAAGAACAACTGCAAGGACAGCGCAATTATAAACGGTGATATAATAGGTCAGGTGGGCAAGTGTTCGCTGCATAGAGATATTCCGGCATTTCTTATGAGTCCCGGATATTTCAGATGCAAATTACATAATTACAGCAGTGAAGCCAAAAAGCTTCTTGCGCTTTGGCTTGATGAGATAAAAAACAGCGGTGAAAAGGTTAACGCCTTTGATCTGTTTTCGATTGAAAGCCGTATGGGAAGATGGGCAGGAAAGGAAAATCTTATCTATAATTCCATAGGTCAGATATATCTCAATATCTTCAATTCAAGAAGTATTATTTACACCTGGTCTGCCGTTGCCAGAGCAGAGAGGAAAAATTCACAGCTTCATATTGCGCTCATAAACAAGAAATATTCAAAGCTTCTCACCGTTCCGTTCAGCAAGAGCAGCAGTCGTGTTGCAAGAATATCAAAATCGAACGGATTATTCTATTATATTTCCTCGTACGCAAAATACCATATTGAAAAGAAAAAATTTCACAGTGGAGCGAACTAATGAAAAAAATTATAATTACAGCTGACGATTACGGAATGTCAAAAGCGGTAAACCAAGCAATCGATGCGGGCATCGAAATAGGACTCATTACCTCGACAAACGTTATGGCAAATATGGATTATTACAGCGAAGCGGTAAAGCTTCGGGAAATTGAGAATTTTTCCCTGGGTATTCATTTTACACTTTCGGTTGGAAAGCCTGTTTGTGACGCCGGCGAAGTTCCGACGCTCGTAGGGGCTGACGGCTGCTTCCATAGTGCCGGAAAATTCAGAAAGCTCTATCGCTGCGGTAAGATATCGGATAGCGATATTGTGAGAGAGCTGAAAGCACAGTACAAGCGCTACGAGGAACTGCTGGGTAAGCCTGATTATTGGAATACCCATCAAAACGTACACGTTGATTTTAAGATATACAAGCTTTTCGTTGACGTTGCGTGCGAGCTCGGTATAAAAAGAATGAGAACACATAAGAGAATATACGTAACCCCCTCTGCAAAAACGAATAAGCGTTCGCTCCTATGGAGAATAGCGGAGCCCATAAAGTCGAGAATGCTGAGCTTGTGGCAGAAAAATGCTCATAAAAAGGGAATATCCTCTCCCGACGGTATAATAGTCGCATTGAATAAGGCGGATTCAAAGAATCCCGAATACTTCTTTTCGAACATCAACTGGCAGGATTGTGATATCGGTGAATTCGTCATTCACCCCGCAACCGAAAAGGACTCCGCATACTTTGGAAATATGGTAGAAACAAGAATAGAAGAATATAAACTATTCTCTGATATACAGACGAAGAAAATTATTGAAGCTGCGGGAATTGAGCTTTCAAATTTCATTTAAGTATTAAAGGGTGATGTATAATGAAAAAAATTCTTATAGTCAACAAATCATTTGAAACCGGTGGAATTCAGTCCACTATGGTTAATATGGCAAATGAGCTGTGTAAATATTATCAGGTTGATTTGTTGATATATAATCCCGAGGGCATAATGAGGAGCCGTCTTGATGAAAAGGTCAACGTAATAAACGCCTGCGGTAGATTGAAGGCTCTTTGTACGTCACCTAAAAAACTCATAAAGTCAAAAAATGCAGTATTCGGCTACTTTGCAATGCTGTGGTCTAAGCTGTTTGGAAACGAGCTTCCGATTAATATGGCGATCAAGACGCAGCCGAAGCTTGCGGGATACGACCTTGCAATAGCATATCACCAAGAGCAACGAAAAAAATCTGTCGGAAGCGGTTTTTCAAGAGTTGTTGATAAGTGCGTGGATGCAAAGGTTAAGGCGGCGTGGCTTCATTATGACAGTGACACCGTGAAGCTTGACGAGCATTTTAATATTACTTTCTATAAAAAAATGGACAAGGTGGTTTGCGTTTCTCGTTCATTGATGGAGGCGTTTGCGAAAAATCATCCTGCGCTTGCCGACAAAATGGACTACTGCTACAACTTTATGACTTATGATGTTATGCTTGAAAGAAGCAAGCTGGAGCAGGAGGTCAAGTATCCTGAAAATAAGCTCGTGTGCTTTTCGGCGTGCCGTATTGTAAACGTAAAGGGGCTTGAAAGAGCAGTAAATGCGCTTGCTCCCGTGTTTCGCGAGCATCCTGAGGTCGTCTGGTATATAGCGGGCGACGGTCCGGAAAAGATAAACGTCGAAAATGAGATAAAGAAAAACGGACTTGAGGGCAGAATCGTTCTTATCGGAAATCAGACTAATCCCTATACGTATATGAAAAACGCCGACCTTGTGATGAACGTATCTTATCACGAAGCGGCGCCGATGGTATTTTTCGAGAGCAAAGCTCTTGGGACTCCCGTTTTTGCAACGAAGACCTCGTCGGCAGGCGAATTGCTTGAGGACGGCGTAAATTCATTCGTATGCGAAAACTCCGAGCGCGGCTTGTTTGAGGCGTTCTCTGACATTGTGAAGAATAAGGATAAGATAACCGAGGCGAAAAGGAATCTTGCTGACTTCCGTGCGGACAATGCGGAGTCGCTTAAAAAGATAGAAATGTTGCTTGATTTTAGAGCAGATATTAAGGAAGGAAACGGCAAATGATTTTATCAGAAAGGGTTCGTTCGGATTGCAGCAAATGGCTTATAGCGATTGTTACCGTGTTTATTGTTCTCGGTACCTTTAACAGCATATTTGCTTTGGCGGGGCTTTTGGCGTGTATCTTTAATATAGTCGTTTCAAAAGAAGAGGATGCTATGTGTATGCTTGTGTTCTTGCTTCCTTTTTCAAATATATTCAAGCTTAGTCCGAGCGCGCAGACCTTCTATACGTACATAATACTTTTTTACGTCTTATATAAGATGATAGTCAGCCGCAAGATTTATAAAAATTTTTTGGTGCTGCTTACTTCGTTGATATTGATTATCGTTATTCAGGCGTTTTCCTCGTTTGACCTGTTTCGTTCTATCAAGTTAATTGCGAACGTCCTGCTTATCTATATTGCTATGAAGCTTGATCCGGAAAAGAGTCACAAAGGTATATTTTTGTCCTTTGTGTTTGGCGTGGTTGCCTCGTCGTTGCTTTCGATTCCGGGACTTTTGCCAAATCTTTCAAATTACGTTTCCGTAAAGGACCTTGGTCTTGAAAGCGGCTGGCTTACAAGATTTTCGGGAATGTACGGCGACCCGAACTATTATTCAATAAACGTAATCGTTTCAATGTGTATATTAGTGCTGATGTGGCACAAGCGGGAAATAAATCCTTTTATGGCGGTTGGCTTGTGCGCAATTTTGGTTTATTTTGCCGTTATAACGTACAGTAGGTCGGCGTTTCTTATGCTTGCCTTGCCGCTGATTTTGTTTTTATATTCAAATATGAAAAGCAAAAAGTACGTTCTGACAGTAATATTCGGAATCGGCGCTGTATATCTTGCGGTTTTCGTTTTAGCGGGTAAAATACAAATTCTCGAAACGGTTTTGTCACGTTTTACAGAAGAATCGGGAGACGTTACGAGTGGCAGAACTGATTTGTGGGGAAGCTACCTGTCATTATTCCTTGCGGAGCCATTGTCCTTTCTCTTTGGTCGGGGACTTGGCGCGGAGCTTGTCGGCGGAAAAGCACCGCATAATACTTATATTGATTTTCTTTATTATCTTGGACTTGTCGGAATGGTATTATATATTCTTGCCGTTTCCGCAATCCAAAGAACTGCAATAAAGATAAAAAAGAGAAATATATTCAATTACAGCTTGTTTATCTGTATAGGCGTTATGTATTTCTTTATCAGCGAAATTTTTTATATTGATTTCCCATTCCATATAATCGTTGCGTTTATTGCTTGTAATATGTCGCTTGACAAGTATAAAAACGATAATTTGAGGTGACGTATATGAAAATTATATCAAGATTTTTTTATGATTATGTTTTTCGCTTTATGCCAAGGTCCTATGCTTTTTGTGGAGGGCTTTGGAAAAAAATGCGTGCGTGGTCTGCAAAGGGCTTCGTTAGATATTGCGGTAAAAACGTAAATATAGAACACGGCGCAAAAATATCGTCCAAGCTTTCCATAGCAGACAATTCCGGAATAGGCGTAGATAGCCTGTGTGGCGGAGATATCACGATAGGGCAAGACGTTATGATGGGCCCCGAATGCGTAATAATAACTCGTAACCACGATTTTTCCCGAACGGATATTCCTATGCGTCTTCAGGGATACAACGAGGAAGAGCCTGTGGTCATCGGAAATGACGTATGGATAGGAAGAAGAGTTATGATAATGCCTGGTGTGCATATAGGTAACGGTTGTATAATTGCCGCGGGTGCGGTTGTAACAAAGGACGTTCCTGATTTTGCAGTTGTCGGCGGAGTTCCTGCTAAGGTTATAAAATTCAGAAAAGAGGAAAAAAATGAAGCTTCTGAATAAGATTAAGCGTTACATAAAGAAAAAGCGTTTTTATAAATATGCGCAAGTCGATTCAGGTTTTTCAGCGGGAATAAACTCAAGCTGTAAAGCCGATAAAATCGGGTGTATAAAAATCGGAAGAAATTGCGAGATTCTCGGAAGCCTGCTGTCAATGGAAAATGGAAAAATCGAAATCGGTGATTATACCGAAATCCGAGGAAATTCTTTTGTCGGCAGCGTTGATAGCATTAAAATCGGCAGTTACGTTATAATCTCAAATAACGTAAGGATTTTTGATAATAACAATCATCCGACAGACCCCGAGAAAAGAAAAGAAATGTGCAAAAACGGATTTTACGGCGATGCTTGGAGATGGACTCATTCCGAGCATAAGCCGGTGGTAATTGAGGATAACGTGTGGATTGGCGAACACGCTACGATATTAAAAGGCGTCCGCATAGGCGAAGGCTCTGTTATCGGGTGTCATTCGGTCGTTACTAAGGACGTACCGCCTTATTCCGTCGTCGCCGGAAATCCTGCAAAAGTGGTGAAGTGTATAAAAGATGAATAAGTTAAAATCTATGCTGAAAGGTGCATCGGCAGATTCGATTTTCCTTATCGCTGTCAGATTTATGACCATTTTTCTTGGAATGTTTGTCACAAGAATTATGTCGGACCATTTTTCTGTACACGATTACGGCACCTATTCTCAAATAAATCTTCTTGTAACTACGATAACGAGTATAACCATTCTCGGAATGGCTGACGGAGTAAACTATTATTTCTGCAAGGAAAAGGATATAACGAAAAGAGATTCGTACGTGTCTTCTATTTTTTCTTTGCAGTTTATCCTCAGTCTTGTTTGCTCTATTATCGTTCTCTCTTGTTCGATTCCGCTTGCGAAATATTTTGGCAATGACGACGTAAAACCGCTTATGATATACGCGGCGGTATTGCCGTTACTTACAAACCTTATACATCTGCTTCAGGTTTTGTACGTAGCAATAGGAAAAGCCAAGGGGATTGCGCTTCGGAATTTTGTCGTTGCGCTTTTGAGAATAGTGGCTATAACGGTAGCCTGCTACGTATTCGATGACATAGCGGTAATGCTTTTGTGCACCGTTATTCTCGATTTGCTTCAGGTGCTTTATTTCGTCTTTGGTTTGAAACGCGGTGGCTTTTGGGTGAACCCGTTTAAGCTTAATATTCACCTTGTAAAAGAGATATTTTCATACTGTATCCCTATGGCTATGTTCGTAATGCTTAATACTCTTAATAGGGATTTTGACAAATATATTATATCCGCATTTACCGATACGGAAACCCTTGCCGTGTATACGAATGCATCAAAGGTTCTGCCATTTGATATCGTAATGACTGCTTTCGTGACGGTTCTTTTGCCGTATATAACGAGGTATATATCCGAGAAAAGATATGATGATTCTCAAAAGCTGTACAAGTCGTTTCTTGAGATTTCATATATAACTACGGGTATAATGGCGATAGGTGCTATCGGTGTAGCTCCGGATTTGATGACCTTGCTTTATTCGGACAAGTATTCCGAGGGAATATATATTTTCATTCTCTACATAGTCGTCGATATATTGAGAGTTCTCGGTATTACCTTGGTGCTCAGCGCCGCGGGAAAGACCAAAAAGATAATGTACGTGTCTTTCATTACGCTGGCTCTTAAGGCGGTAACGAGCCTATCGTTCTTTTTCGCACTTGGTGTTATAGGTCCTGCTATATCCACCGTGCTGGTTACCTTTATAAGCGGAGCTATATTGTTGCATTACAGCGCGAGGGAAATGAACACCGGTGCAATGAAGCTGTTTGACGTTAAATATCTTGCGCTGTTTTTGATTGAGGCAATATTGATGGCGCTCGCTGTTTTTGCGTTGAGGAAATATCTTGTAAAAACAGGTATGCATTACCTTTTAAGACTTGTAATATGCTATGGCATTTACGGTGTCGCAATGCTGCTGCTGAATTTGAAACGTCTGTTTGCAAGTTTAAAGTATATTAACTCGTGCAAGATGAACAAGGCTGAGATTGGCGCGCAAAAATAACCACAAAAGAAGGCAAAAAATGAACGTAAATGAAAATTCCGTGTTGTATGGCGCATTGTTTGCGCTTTTGCGCGCGGCGGTTAGGAAAGAGCCGGTTGAGGATAGCGTAAGCGAGCGGTTTTTGGGCGGGGAGCCGTTGGGGCTCGCCGAGCTCGTGGCTTTGGCTAAGAGATACGACGTCGCGCCGATGCTTGCTACGGCGCTTATCGAAAACGGCTTGATTTCTGCGGATAACGCGGGTGCCGGCGCGGAAATCGCGAGGGCGGTTTTGCGCTGTGAGGAGCAAAAGCGCGAGCTTGGCGCGGTGAGTGCCGTTTTTGAAAATGTGGGGATTCCGTTTATAGCTCTCAAGGGCGCCGTCCTTCGCGGGTATTATTCGGAGGCGTGGTTGCGGACGAGCTGTGATATCGATATCCTCGTCCATCCCGAGAATTTGGATAGGGCGGTGCTGTGCCTTACGGAGAGCCTTGGGTACACGAAAAAAGGGCGCACCGCGCACGACGTTTCGCTCCTTAGCGAGTGCGGTGTCAACGTCGAATTGCACTTCGATTTGGTCGAGGAGGGGCGCGCAAACAACGCCATAGAAATATTAAAGTCGGTATGGGAGAGTACGACGCTATGCGCGGGGTGCGGCTATCAATACCAAATGAGCGATGCGTTTTTCTATTTTTACCATATAGCGCATATGGCGAAGCACTTTGAAAACGGCGGTTGCGGTATTCGTCCGTTCGTTGACCTTTGGCTGCTTGATAACGTCGAGGGTGCGGATTTTGCGGCTCGGCGCGAGCTGTTGGAGCGCGGTGGACTCCTGAAATTTGCAGACAGCACCCGACAGCTTTGCCGCGTTTGGTTTGACGGTGAGCCGTCGGACGACGTATCCTTGGCGATGCAGGAGTTTATTTTCAGCGGCGGCATTTACGGCTCGACCGACAACCGCGTTGCTATTAAGAAAAGTAAAAGCGGAGGGCGGCTCGGATACCTTTTCTCAAGAGTCTTCGTGCCGTATGAGAGGCTTAAGCGCTATTATCCCGTTTTGGAAAAGCACCGTTGGCTGATGCCCGTAATGCAGGTGCGGCGCTGGTTTATGCTCTTGCGCCCTGACGTCATAGAAATGGCAAAAAGAGAGCTTTCGGCTAATGCCGATATAGATAAAGCAAGAGCAGATAAGCTCGGAAGCTTTTTCGAAAATATAGGCTTAAAGTAAATGTATATTTACATATAACCTGAAAACGATACAATTATATTGATAGGTACATAAAAATGAAGCTAACAGAACTTTTTAAAAAAGATGGATTTTCGCTCTCGTTCGAGGTGTTCCCGCCAAAGACGGATACGGCGTTTGAGAGCGTTCGTGACGCGACGGAGAAGATAGCAAAGCTCTCACCGAGCTTTATGAGCGTGACCTACGGTGCGGGCGGCGGAACGAGCCGCTACACTCTCGATATTGCGAAGAATATAAAGGAGCGCTACGGTGTGCCGACGCTTGCGCATCTTACCTGCGTTTCCTCAACGAAGAAAACCGTAAGGGAGCGAATTGCGGATATGCGGGCGGCGGGGATAGAGAACGTAATGGCGCTTCGCGGCGACCTTACCCCCGAGCTTATGAGTAGCGATAGGGCTGATTGGGATTTCAAGCACGCGGTCGATCTCGTTTGGGAGCTGAAAAATTCGGGTGCTGATTTTTGTATCGGCGGAGCTTGCTACCCCGAGGTGCATCCCGAAAGCAAAAACCAAAACGAAGATATCAAATATTTGAAGGAAAAGGTTGACGCGGGTTGCTCCTTCCTCACCACGCAGATGTTTTTCGACAACAATCTTCTTTATAATTTCCTTTACAAAATTCGCGAGGCGGGAATAACCGTTCCGATAATCCCCGGCATTATGCCGATAACCAACGGCAATCAGGTAGAGCGCGCGATAAAGCTTTCGGGCTCGTTTATGCCGCAAAGATTTAAGGCTCTCGTTGATAAATTCGGCGCTACGCCCGATGCGATGAAGCAGGCGGGAATTGCGTACGCAACCGACCAGATAATCGACCTCTTTGCCAACGGAATAAAGAACGTTCACGTTTACTCGATGAACAAGCCCGACGTCGCGGAGGCGATCCTTCGCAATCTCTCCGATATTCTCGGATGATGATCAACACAAAAACGTATGACGCACCGCCCGTCGACCGCCGCGAGATA
>JAZNFU010000225.1:0-2538 GCA_045576135.1 Eubacteriales bacterium | reverse complement strand
TTTCACCGTGAGCGTAGCTCATTATCCCGATAGCCTCGGGGTGATTTTTGTCGCAGAATAAAACGAATGCGGTGTCAATACCCGTCACCTCGTCTGCGATTTTGTGAATTCTTTTGACGTACGGGCAGGTCAGGTCGCATATATCAAGTGCGGGGTAATCCGCCTTTAATTTCTCAAGCTGACGAACGACGTCGAGCGTCACGCCGTGCGTTCTGATTACGACGGTCACGGGCTGTGGGCGACTTTCCGCAAGCGCCGCTTCAAGCCCCGCCATATCCGTGGATAAGACGCCGAGTGATTTCAGCTCGTCCGTGTATAATTTGTTGTGGATAAGCTCGCCGAGGATGAAGATTTTTTTACCCTCACCGATAAGCCGACGTATCTCGCCGTCCGCCCGCTTTACACCCGGACAAAAGCCTGCGTTTTCGGATACTGTTACTTTCAATTTCCCTTATCGGTATCCGCAGGGGCGGGAAGTGCGTCGTAGCCGCCGAGCGAAACTATCCTTTCGAAGATTTTGTCGGTTGCCGCGCGGTATTCCTCCGAGCCGCCGCTGCTAAGACCTAACTCCGAGTAGGGAATAGGCTCGCCGAAAATAACGTCAACGCGCTTGAAAATGCCGTATTTGAAGCCGCGAACCTTTATACATACCGGAACGACGTCACACATAGCGTGATAGCATATCATTGCCGCGCCGTTTTTCTTGGGCGTCGTGGCAGGGTTAACGCCGGGGTATCTGTGCCCCTGTGGGAAGATGGAAACCGCATAGCCGGCTTTTATAAGATTAATCGAGGTGCGGATAGCTCCGACGTCCGCACCGCCTCTGTCGAGCCTTACCGCGCCGAGCGCCTTGATAACTCTGCCGATAACCGGAACGGTGAAAAGCTCCTTTTTCGCGAGGAACTTTATCTCGCGCTCGCAGGCGGCGGCAACTACTACGGCATCTCTTGCGGCAATGTGGTTAGCGCAGAACATTATACCGCCGGTCGCGGGCACGTTTTCAAGTCCCCGAACGCGAACTCCGAGTAAGAATCGGACGAGCTTATGAACTCGTCTGTGCCACTTCATATAAGTGCTTTTATCGGTGGGAAGCTGAGTGATAAAGGGGATTTTCTCGGTTATGATGCCGATTATGTGCTCGACCGTTTGCTCCTCGGTCATATCGGTATTGTCGACCGTTACGGCGTCCTCTGCGGGTACGCAGGGGGCAATCTTTCTCGTCGAGTCGTTAGTGTCGCGCTCAATCATTTCGGCGAGCACGGACTCGTAGGTGACGTCGCTGCCCTTGGCGGTAAGCTCAAGATAACGTCTTTTGGCTCTTGCCTCGGGGGATGCGGTGAGAAAGACCTTTACGTCAGCCTCGGGAAATATAACCGTGCCGATATCTCTGCCGTCCATTACGACGCAGCTCGTTTTTGCAATACTCCTTTGCGTATCCAAAAGAAACGCTCTTACCTCGGCAATGGCGCTGACGTTTGACGCCGCCATAGAAATTTCGGGCGTGCGTATTCTGTCGCCGACGTCCTCGCCGTCAAGAAGGATAACCTGCCGTCCGTCAACGAAGGACAGTTTGAGGTCGAATTTTCCAAGCTCAGCCGCGACGTCGCTTGCCGATTTGGTGTCGATGCCGTGCGCCACCATATAAAGTCCTATGCTTCTGTAAAGAGCACCGGTGTCAACGTAAACTATACCGAGCTTTTTTGCGATAGCCTTAGCTACGCTTGATTTGCCCGCGCCGCCGGGGCCGTCAATTGCTATTTTAAACATATCTTTTCCTCATTTTTCCGCAGCGCATTTTCCCGCAAGATATCCCGTGGAAAAGGCAATCTGCAAATTAAATCCGCCGGTATAAGCGTCAACGTCTATTATTTCACCGGCAAAATAAAGGTTTTCTACTAATTTTGATTCCATCGTTTTTGGCGTGATTTCCTTTACCGAAACACCGCCCGAGGTTATAATCGCCTCGTCAATCGGACGCGGACGCGTAATGGGAATTCTGAAATCCTTAAGTGCCGTGCGTATCGCCCGTCTTTCCTCTTTGGTTATCGAGTTTACCTTTTTTCGCTCGGGTATGCCGACGTAATCGATAAACGGCTCAATCATTTTCGAGGGCAGAAGCGCGCCGAGGGTGTTTTTAAAGTCCTTATTGGCGGAGCTTGCAAAATCCGAGAGCAAGCGCAAGTCAAGCGCAGCCTCGTCAAGTGCAGGCTTTAAGTCGATGGAAAGCGTGATATCCGAAAAGCTCTTGTTCAAAAGGTACGAGGACGCGGAGAGCACCATAGGTCCGGTCACGCCGAAATGCGTAAACATCATTTCTCCGAAATCGCTGTAAAGGACGGCACCGTCCTTGTCAAGCGCACGCAGTCCGACGTTTTTCAGCGACAGTCCCTGCATCCTTCGGCAAAGCGGGGAAGAGCTTTCAAGCGGTATAAGCGACGGCTTCAGCTCGGTAACCGTGTGTCCGAGCCTCATAGCGAGTCTATACCCCGAGCCGTCAGAGCCGGTTTTTGGGTATGATTTGCCGCCGGTCGCGATAAT
>JAZNFU010000224.1:0-2475 GCA_045576135.1 Eubacteriales bacterium | reverse complement strand
GAGTTAAGATCGAGAATAAGCGACCGATAGCTCAAATTAGAGAATGCGCTGAAATACTTTTTGAGAAAGGACGAGCCGACGACCCCGGTAAGAATTCGTCTGTCCGGATCGCGCGAGGTGGGAAATTCGTGCGGAACGCCGGGGCATATAATCAACATTTCGCCCTCTTTTATTTCATAGTGCTTTTTGTCTATAATAACGGTGCGGGAGCCGTTTATGCAGTAATTGAACTCAATATCCGCGTGTCTGTGCTCCACGAATTCGGTAAGAGGTCTTATAATGAGGTCGTACGGTGCGTCGTTCGTAAGATTTTTTTGGTATAATACAGCCACTTTGAAATCTCCCTATGTAAGTGAAAACTCTTATGTAAATCGATTGTATCACGGCGATGTGACTTTGTCAAGTGGCGTAAGCGTGAATTTTTGGGTATTTTAAAGCACTTTCGGCGGTTGTAGTCCTTGCGAAAAATATGATAATATTGAAGTGTAAGAGGATTTTTTGAACAACCCCGAAAGCTATATTTATCAGCCGCAGCGGCGGCAGAACGGAGGATAATATGAAAAAGGGACTTTTGTTTGGCGTGGTGGAGAAAATTATAACGCCCGAGATTGGCTGTAATCTTTTCGGCTATATGCCAGACGTTTATGCCGAGTCGGTAAACGACGACCTTACCGCAACGGCGTACTATTTTGCCGAGGGTAATACCGAGGCTCTTATGGTCAGCGTTACGGTTTGCGTAATCGACGAGGATTTGGCGATGCGTATGCGTACCGAGATCGAGAAAAAATGCGGTATTGCGAAGGAGCATATAATCATTCACGCAACCCATACACATTCCGGACCCTCGACGGGCGACCTTCCCGGCTTCGGTGCGGCTAACGACGAATACGTATACGGAGTTTTGGTTCCTGCCGTAACCGACGCCGCCGCTGAGGCAAAGGCGAGCGCCGAGGCGGTTACCGTGGCGGTGTCGGAGGGTGATAGCGACGTTGCCGTAAACCGCCGTGAAATAACCGAGGACGGCGAGGTTATACTCGGACAGAATCCTTGGGCGCCCTACGACCCGAGAATGACGGTGGTATCCTTCAAGAATGGGGAGGGTGAAATTAAGGGAAGTATGGTTCACTACGGCTGTCACGGAACGGCTGCGGGCAGAAACCACGAAATATCGCGCGATTGGTCGGGCGTTATGGTTGACTACGTTTCGGAGTTCGGCGGCGGCATATGTGCATTCTTCAATGGCCCTGAGGGTGACGTAGGTCCAAGACTTATGAACGGAAAGACCACCGGCGGTGCCGGAACGAGCAAGCCGCGCGCGGTTATGGCAGCGCTTGACCACGGCGCAAGCATAAAGATGGCTATGGAGCACGGCGCTTACGCGGCGACGGATGCGGTGCGTATTTTCAGACGAAACGTAAACTTCGGCGAGGCGACCCTTGAGGTGTCGCACGGCTATATAAAAATACCGGTAGAGCCTCGTATACCCCTCGATTTCGCAAAAGCGGAGTACGAGAAATATAAGGATTGCACGGCAAATCAGCTTGGCGGCTACGCGGCGTATCTCGCCGACGTTATCAAGTCCTACGAGCAGGGATACGTCGAGCGCGAGTATGCCGAGGTTGAGCAGATAATCGTTAAAATTGGTGAGGTGGCGTTCGTTTCCTCCCCGTTTGAGATGTTCTCTGAGATTGGTCTGCGTATAAGAAAGCACAGTCCCGTGCCGTATACTCTCGTGCTTTCCAACGCGAACGGCACTAAGAGCTATTTCCCCGCCGAGAGCGATATTTGCCGTGGCGGCTACGAGGTCACGATGTTCAAGCAGAAGCTCGTTCAAGGTTATACGAACAACGCCGACACTCACTTGGTTAAGGAAACGGTCGCGCGTCTTCGCTCTCTGAAAACGCTTAAAAAGTAATCTTAAGTTATAATTAAAGGAGCAATTTATGAAATTTAACTTTCCAAAGAACTTTCTTTTCGGTGCTGCTTGCTCGGCGTGCCAGATAGAATCCGGCTGCGGCGAGGGTGGAAAGGGAATGGACGTCGGCGAATACGGCTATAAGATTTATGCCGAAAAATTCCAAGGCGGCGACCCTAGAAACAGCGCTGATTTTTACCATAAGTATTCCGAAGATATAAAGAATATGAAAAAGCTCGGACTTAAGTGCTTCCGCTTTTCTATATCCTGGTCGAGAATTTACCCGAACGGACCCGACGAGGTCTGTCAGGCGGGTCTTGACTACTACTCGGATATGATTGATAAGCTCAAGGCGGAGGGAATCGTAGTATTCTTCGACCTTTTCCACTGCGACCTTCCTTATTGGGTTATGGAGATGGGAGGCGCGCTCGACCCGAGGTTCATCGATTGGTTCACGGTATACGCCGAAACCTGCTTCCGCGCACTCGGTGACAGAGTGGACTACTGGTGTACGGTAAACGAGCCGAGCATTAATATTATGGCGTCCTACGCCTACGGCT
>JAZNFU010000223.1:0-1842 GCA_045576135.1 Eubacteriales bacterium | reverse complement strand
AGCTTGGATATAGCGGCTTCATATATCTTTATACGGGAACGAGAAATTATCCCGCGATAGCAATATACCGAAAATTCGGCTTCGTTGATTACAGAAGCAATATAAATCCCGCAACGAACCAACCCGACAGCGAATACTTTGAGCGTGATAAATTAGCGTTCGCAATGATAGACTCCAAGATATCAGAATACAACAAATGTAAATGAAAGTAGGCAAATTTATGAAAAAAGCAATTAATTTCGGAATATTCGGATTCAGACGTGGCGAAGCATATTACAAATCAGTGCTCGCCAACAACGGTAATATCGTAGCCGTTTGTGATAAGGACGAGCAAAGGCTGAAGCTTGCAAAAGAGGAGCTTGGCGACGTCGCAACCTACACGAATTTTGAAGAATTTATAAATCACCCTGCCCTTGAAGCGATATTTCTTTGCAACTATTTCAACGAGCATACGAAATACGCAATTGCGGCGCTTGAGAAAAACATAAACGTCCTATCAGAATGCACCTCGAACGCCACTATGGCAGATGGCGTTGCGCTTGTACGGGCAGCCGAGAAAAGCCGGGCTATTTATATGCTTGCTGAGAACTATCCCTTTATGATATTCAATAAGGAGATGAAGCGCGTATACGAGGGCGGCAGCCTTGGTAAATGTCTTTTCGCCGAGGGAGAATATAATCACCCGACAGACCCCGACGATACCGATTTTATCAAAAAAATTCTTCCCCACCCAAAGCATTGGAGAAATATGCTTCCCCGCAGCTACTACATAACCCACTCGCTCGGTCCGCTTATGTACATCACGGCCGCAACCCCAAAGCGCGTAACCGCCTTTGCGGTATACACCCCGAATCACCAGGACGGACTTTGCGGTCTTTACGTCGGTGACAGCGCCGCCATTATCAACACGCTTAACGACGACGATTCGGTATTCCGAGTAACAGGCTGTTCCGGCTTCGGTGCGCACGAGAACTCGTACCGTATATGCGCAGAAAACGGACAGATTGAAAATCTGCGCGATGGCTCGAATATGATTTCTTTGCGCTATAACGCTTGGAATACTCCGCAGGGTATGCAAACGAATCAATCGTATACACCGGCGTGGTGCGATCCAGAAAGCGCACTTATCGAGGCATCAGGTCACGGCGGCAGTGACTACTTGGTTATCCGTGAATTCTTCGGCTGTATCCGCGAGGGGCGCCGCCCATTCTTCGACGTTTACCGTTCTACGACTATGGCATCGGTGGCTATTCTTGCACACAGAAGTATACTTTCGGGCGGTACTCCGTACGATATTCCCGATTTCAGACGCGAGGAAGACAGAATTCTTTACGAAAACGATACACTCACGCCATTCTACACCGAGGGAAAAAAGCCTACGCTTCCCTGCACCTCGCACCCTGATTACACCCCAAGCGATGAGAGTGTGAAAAGATATATGAACGCCATCGGCAATTGATAAAAACATACGCACCCAGAGGATAATTTTTCCTCGGGGGTGCACTTTTCCCGTTTTGAATTTTTTAAAGCTCGTCTATAAAATAAGCTTGCAAATTCGCGCGCTTGCCGTGTTCGTCAACAACGTCTACTCTGAAATAGCCGTCGTCAGAGGAAATATCGAAGACCGTCTCGTTTACGTATTCGCCCGTCGCGGCTCTTTTTGACGCTGAGCGTCTGCCCTCGGTTGATACCGAGATTACCTTTGCATCCGAGGTTTCGACGCAGAGCTTATTATCCTCGGCGTAAAGCTCACAGATTTCGGGGCACTCGGATGTGTAGAAGCTGCCTCGCACGGACTCGAAGCTTTCTCTGTCCGTTTTTATACAAAAAATGTGTTTTTTA
>JAZNFU010000222.1:0-3511 GCA_045576135.1 Eubacteriales bacterium | reverse complement strand
GACCGCTTGGCCTCCGACTTAGCGCGGTTTTAGAAAGAACGCCCGACTCCTTCATCTCGTTATAAAGGTCGTTACCCTCACGCGTACGCTCGCCGACACCGGTGAATACCGAAATGCCGCCGTGCTGCTTCGCGACGTTATTGATAAGCTCCATTATAAGTACGGTTTTACCAACTCCCGCACCGCCGAAAAGACCTATCTTACCGCCCTTTGCGTAGGGTGCGATAAGGTCGACGACCTTAATACCCGTTTCAAGTATTTCGGTCGTGCCCTCCTGCTCCGAATACGAGGGGGGCTGACGGTGGATACACCATTTTTCCGCCGTTTCGGGTGAGGGCTTATTGTCGATAGCCTCGCCGAGCAGGTTGAATATTCTTCCGAGGGTTTCGTGACCTACGGGAACGGTGATGCCCGCTCCTGTATCAACCGCGTCAATTCCGCGCGCCATACCGTCCGTCGAGGACATCGCGATACATCTTACCACGTCGTCGCCGAGCTGGCTCGCTACCTCAAGAACAACCTTTTTGCCCTCGTGCTCAATCTCGATAGCGTTGAGCAGGTCGGGAAGATGACCGTTTTCGAACTTTACGTCGATAACCGGTCCGATTATCTGTATAACCTTGCCGATGTTTTTTTCCATCTGCACATTTCCTTTCTAAAATACGAACTTCTCTCTACCTTGAAAGAGTCGGGGCGCCGTGCGCTCGTCCGACGACACCGCGGCGAGTGCCGCAGGCTCTTTTTATTTTGCGTCAAAGCGCCTCAGCACCCGATACTATCTCGGTGATTTCCTGAGTGATTACCGCCTGTCGCGCTCTGTTGAATTTCAGCATAAGCACGTCTATCATTTCCGAGGCGTTTTTGTTTGCGGAGTTCATCGCGGTGCGTCTTGCTCCGCATTCGGATGCAACCGAGTCGCATACCGCCGAGTAGAGTATACCGCCGACGTATTCGGGCAGTATTTTCGAAAGCATCTCGGCAGGGTCACAGTCAAAGAGCATATCCTGCGAGTCACATTCGGGGCAAAGCGGTAAAATTTCCTCGTAGACCGGCACTTGCGATATCATAGATGCAAAGTGCGTGTAAACGAAGACGACCTTGTCAATCTCACCGCGCTCGTACGCCGAGCATATCGCACGGGCGGCTGTCATACACGCGCTGACACCCGTATCGCCGATGTATTCAAGCGAGTCGAAAATATCGGCTCCGCGGTGTCTGTAATAGTCGCACGCCTTTTTACCTATGGGAAGATATTTTGCTTCTCCACATTTTTCCGAAAGCTGTGCGGTGAGCCTGAATATATTTGCGTTATATCCGCCCGCAAGACCTCGGTCACCCGCAATCACGACGAAAAGAGTCTTTTTGACCTCTCTTTTTTGTACGAAGGGGGACTCGGTTATGCCCGAGGCGAAAAGCCGCCCGACAGCACCCGACAGAGCCTCGTAGTACGGCCGCGTTGCCTCGGCGCGCTCTTTGGCGCGGCGAAGCTTGGAGGTGGCTACAAGCTCCATTGCCTTCGTTATCTGCATGGTGCTCCTAACGCTTTTTATTCGTGATTTTATGTCGTTTATGGATGCGCCTGCCATAGCCCACTCCTTATTCCTTGCCTAAAAATTTGTTCTTGAAATCGACAATAGCCGAGCGAAGCTCAGCTTCAAGCTCGGAGTCGAGCGCGCCGGTTTCTCTTATCCTTTCAAGCACGTCGGCACGAACAGCCGTCAAGTGCTCGAACAGCTCCGACTCGAACCTGTGAATATCCGAAATCTCTATATCGTGTAAAAGATTGTTTACAACAGCGTAGATAATCGCTACCTGAAGCTCTACCGCTATCGGCGTACCTCTGTTCTGCTTCAGAACCTCAACGATTCTCGCACCCTGCTCAAGTCTTGCCTTCGTATCTTTGTCAAGGTCGGAGCCGAACTGTGCAAAGCCCTGAAGCTCGCGGTACTGCGAGTAAAGAAGCTTAAGAGTTCCCGAAACGCGCTTCATTGCCTTTATCTGTGCGTTGCCGCCGACACGCGATACCGAGATACCGGGGTTAACCGCGGGGCGCACGCCCGAGTGGAACAGCTCTGTTTCAAGGAATATCTGTCCGTCGGTTATCGAAATGACGTTCGTCGGAATGTACGCCGAAACGTCACCCGCCTGAGTTTCGATTATCGGGAGCGCGGTAAGCGAGCCGCCTCCGTATTCGGGAGCGAGTCTTGCCGCACGCTCAAGAAGCCTTGAGTGAAGATAGAATACGTCGCCGGGATATGCCTCACGGCCCGGGGGACGTCTTATCAAAAGCGAGAGGGCACGGTAGGCAACCGCGTGCTTGGAGAGGTCGTCGTATATTACGAGAACGTCGCGGCCGCGTGCCATAAAGTATTCGCCCATAGCGCATCCGGCGTAGGGTGCGATGTATTGAAGCGGGGCTGAGTCCGAGGCGGTTGCGGATACTACGATGGTGTAGTCCATAGCACCGTTTCTGTAAAGCGTGTCAACCACGTTCGTAACCGTCGACTGCTTTTGTCCTATCGCGACGTAAACGCAGATAACTCCCTTGCCCTTTTGGTTGATTATGGTATCGGTGGCTATAACCGTCTTACCGGTCTGTCTGTCACCGATTATAAGCTCACGCTGACCGCGTCCGATGGGAATCATAGAGTCGATAGCCTTGATACCCGTCTGAAGCGGTACCGAAACCGATTTTCTTTCTATAATGCCGTACGCGCGGCGCTCGATGGGGCTGTATTCCGTGGCTTCAATAGGTCCCTTTGCGTCAATAGGCTCGCCGAGCGCGTTGACCACTCTGCCTATAAGAGCCTCGCCGACCGGCACCGAAACTACGCGTCCGGTGCGCTTTACGACGCTACCCTCGGATATTCCGACGTCGTTACCGAGAAGCACGGCGGACACGAGGTTTTCCTCAAGGTTGAGCGCCATACCGAACGTGCCGTTGGAAAATTCGAGAAGCTCGTTTGCACAGCACTTGTCAAGACCGTGAACCTTGGAAATACCGTCACCGACCGATATAACGTAGCCTATCTCGTCCTCACGCGTCTTTGCCGCGTAATTCTTTATCTGCTCTTTTATGATTTTGCTGATGTCTCCTATTTTTGACTGCATTTTATCACCAACCTTGCGTGTATTTACAACACCGTATCCCGAAGTCTTTTTTCGAAGACCTCAAGGCGTGTTTTCAGCGAACCGTCAATCTGGCGTCCCATATAGCGAAGCTTAACTCCGCCGAGGGTTGAGCTGTCAACGGTATTTTCGATTATGATGGTTTTACCCGTTTTTCCTTCGAGCACGCGGCGCAAAGCATCCTTTTGCTCCTCGGTCATAGCGGTTGCGGTGAGTGCCGAAACGCGTTCTATGCCCCTCGCGGCGTCGTAGGCTGCACAGTAAGCCGAAATAAGTCTTTTGATAGCGAAGCACGCCCTCGCCTCGCAAACCATCTTCAAAAGATTTACGAGATATCCGTCGAGGGTGGAAAACGCCCCGTCGATAAGTGCGAGCCTTTCAG
>JAZNFU010000221.1:0-6020 GCA_045576135.1 Eubacteriales bacterium | reverse complement strand
CTCGTTTCCCGAAGGCGTACGAGCGTGCATCGAGTGCGGGCGAATGGTGCTTGTTTGCAAATATACTCAAAGAAAATTTCACAAACATTCGACTCGTTTTACCCTTTTTCGAGCCTACAGATTTGATAAAGAACCGCCTCTCGTTTCCCGAAGGCGTACGAGGGTACGTCGAGCGGGGACGAGGGGCGGTTATTTGCAAATATGTTGCTCGAAAAATTAGAGGTGAAGAACGCGGTCCTTAATCTCTTCGGTCCTTCCCTGATTCCAGTACTGCGTACCGATGTATCCGCAGGTACGGCGAGCTACGTTCATTTTGGACTGGTCGCGGTTTTTGCAGTTGGGACATTCCCAAACGAGCTTGCCGTCACCGTCGTCAACTATCTCTATTTCTCCGTCGTAGCCGCAAACCTGGCAGAAGTCGCTCTTGGTGTTAAGCTCGGCGTACATAATGTTGTCGTAAATGAACTCCATTACACCTAGAACGGCATCAAGGTTATTCTGCATATCCGGAACCTCAACGTAGGAGATAGCTCCACCAGGCGAGAGCGCCTGGAACTTTGCCTCAAGAGCGAGCTTGTCAAAGGCGTCGATAGGCTCGGTTACGTGGATATGATAAGAGTTGGTGATATAATTTCTGTCGGTAACTCCCTTAACGATACCGAATCTGTTCTGAAGGCACTTTGCAAACTTATAGGTCGTGCTCTCAAGAGGTGTTCCGTAAAGCGAGTAATCGATATTTTCAGCTTCCTTCCACTTTTTCGTGTACTCATTGAGCTTCTTCATAATAAGAAGTCCAAGCTCCTCACCCTCAGGCTCGGTGAGCTTCTTGCCGTTGAGAGAGTAAACGCACTCCCAAAGTCCCGCATAGCCGAGAGAAAGGGTGGAATATCCGCCGTGCAAATACTTATCGATGGTTTCGCCCTTCTTAAGTCTTGTCAGCGCACCGTACTGCCAGAGTATCGGAGCAGCGTCCGAAAGAGTACCCGAAAGACGCTCGTGGCGGCACTGAAGCGCTCTGTGGCAAATCTCCATACGCTCGTCGAATATCTGCCAGAACTTCACAAGGTCGCCCTCAGCCGAAAGACCGATATCAACGAGGTTAACCGTAACGACAGCCTGATTAAATCTGCCGTAATACTTAGCCTTTCCGTCCTCGTCAACGTAGGGGGTAAGGAAGCTGCGGCAGCCCATACAGGTGTAGCAATGACCGTCGCCGTTCTTATCAATCTTATTCTGAAGCATAATCTTCTCGGAGATATAGTCGGGAACCATTCTCTTTGCCGTACATTTAGCGGCAAGCTTGGTGAGATAGTAATAGGGTGAATCGGAATGAATATTCTGCTCCTCAAGAACGTAGATAAGCTTGGGGAACGCAGGGGTAATCCAAACACCCGACTCGTTCTTAACGCCCTTATATCTTTGAAGAAGAGTTTCCTCAATAATGAGAGCGAGGTCGGCACGCTCTCTATCATTCTTCGCCTCACCGAGATACATAAACACGGTAATGAAGGGCGCCTGTCCGTTGGTGGTAAGCAGAGTTACGACCTGGTACTGAATACACTGAACGCCTCTGCGAATCTCGTCGCGAAGGCGCTTTTCAACGACCTTATCGATAGCGGCGGTGTCGGTAACTCCGACCTCGGCAAACTCCTCTGTTACAGCCGCGCGGATTTTCTCACGGCTAATCTGCACGAAGGGTGCGAGGTGAGTAAGGCTTATGGACTGACCGCCGTACTGGTTAGAGGCAACCTGCGCTATAATCTGAGTCGCGATGTTACAAGCGGTGGAGAAGCTGTGGGGCTTTTCAATCATAGTACCGCTGATAACCGTACCGTTTTGAAGCATATCCTCAAGGTTTACGAGGTCACAGTTGTGCATATGCTGAGCAAAATAGTCGGCGTCGTGGAAATGTATAATTCCGTCCTCGTGCGCCTGGACGATATCCTCGGGCAAAAGAAGACGTCTTGTGATATCCTTGGAAATTTCACCTGCCATATAGTCACGCTGCACGCTGTTAACGGCGGGGTTTTTGTTGGAGTTTTCCTGCTTTACCTCCTCGTTGTTGCACTCGATGAGCGACATAATCTTGTCGTCGGTGGTGTTCGAGCGTCTGATGAGGGCTCTTTTATATCTGTAAGTAATATAAGCCTTGGCGAGCGTAAACGCGCCAACCGCCATAAGCTCGCGCTCAACCATATCCTGCACTTCCTCAACCTGTGCAGCTCTGTTAAGCGTCTTACACTTCGCTTCTACGCGAAGCGTTATTTCCTTTATCTGTTCGTTCGAAATTCTATCCTGAGCATCGACCGCGTTATTTGCCTTAATTACGGCGTTCGTGATTTTTTCCGGCTCGAAAACAACCTCTGAGCCATTTCTCTTAATAAGCTTCATTTTTAATGTCCTTCGCTTCCCTTTCTTTAATTTTTTCTTCATTTGGCAGAATTTAGGCTCTCCCGAAAAGGAAAGCCTAAATCAAAAAAATATAACTGTGAATATATTATACCATATCTTGTGACTTTGTCAATACCCCAAAACTATATATAGTATTTTTTCCAAGGTGAATTTTCGTGCGGAAATCCATATTTTGCACTAAAAAATCCGTCTTTTTTGGTCCTTTTACCGCTTGATTTTCATCTTTTCAAGATAAAATGGGGCAGATTTTTTCGCCCTTTGGTCAAATGTCACAAAAAAGTGCCGTTATTTTCTATTTTTTTCTTCTCGAAAATTTCACCGCGACACAGAATACGGTATATTTCGTCGTAATTTTTACTAAATATTGTGTTTTCGGTCGTACTTTGTCATTTGTTTAAACAGTTTGTAAATAATTTTGCGTTGCGTTTGATTTATTCATATATAAGGTTTATAATAAAGCTACAAAATACATAACGCTAAAATGAACAGGAGCAAAAATATGCTTTCCTTACATCAAATCAAAAAAGATTACGTTACCGCCTCGGAAACGGTGCAGGCTCTCAAGGGTATAAACCTCTCGTTCAGAGATCGGGAGTTCGTTTCCATACTCGGTCCGTCGGGCTGCGGAAAGACGACGCTACTCAACATCATAGGCGGTCTTGACCATTACACCACGGGCGATTTGGTTATAAAAGGAAAAAGCACCAAGAACTTCAAGGATAGGGATTGGGACGTTTACAGAAACCACAGAGTAGGCTTCATTTTCCAAAGCTATAATCTTATTCCGCACCAGACCGTGCTCGGAAACGTCGAGCTCGCCCTCACCATTGCGGGTATGAGCCGCGAAAAACGAATCGAAAAGGCTAAGAGCGCGCTTGACAAGGTCGGTCTTTCGGGACAGTACTACAAGCGGCCGAATCAGCTTTCGGGCGGTCAGTGTCAGCGTGTCGCTATCGCAAGAGCGCTCGTGAACGACCCCGAAATATTGCTTGCCGACGAGCCGACGGGCGCACTTGACAGCGTGACGTCGGTGCAGATAATGGAGCTTATCAAGAAAATCGCAAAAGAGCGTCTGGTAATTATGGTAACTCACAATCCGGAGCTCGCTGATAAATATTCCACGCGAATAATCAACCTCAAGGACGGTCTTGTGGTAAGCGACAGCCGCCCTATGACGAAGGCGGAGATAGAGGCGGAGCGTCTTGCCGAGCGCCGCGCCAACTCATTTTTCGCAAGGCTTCGGGCAAAGAAAAAATCGCGCGAGCGCGCGAAAATGTCCCCCATCACAGCCTTTAGACTTTCCGCAAGAAATCTTATCTCCAAAAAGGGACGGACGACGATGGTCGGCATCGCCGGCTCTATCGGAATTATCGGTATCGCGATGGTGCTTGCCTTCTCTGCGGGAATAAAGGGATACGTCGCCTCAATGCAGGACGATATGCTCTCGGGCAACCCAATAACCATAACCGAAACCACCTACGACCTCAACGCCCTCACCGGAATGATGGATATGCAGGACAAGGCTGATTTCATAAAAGAGGCTGAAAAGGTTTATATCAACTCACTTATCGAGTATTTTGCAAAAATGAACACGAGCATAAACTCGATGATTATTCAGAACGATATAAACAAAAATTACATTGATTACATCAAGGCTATGCCCAGCGACTTCTATGCCGCTATGACCTTTGGCTACGGCATAGATATGTCGAATAACATCTACACCGATTTTCGCGAGGAGCTTGATTCGGACGCGCAGAATATTTCAATAACCGCGCTTACGAACGTATACACGTCCATTCTCGGCAAAACCGAGTTTGCACAGCTCTCAAGCTATGCGACGAGCATAATCCCCTCCTTCCAGCAGGCGCCGAACAGTCCCGACTACATTAAATCGCAGTATCAGGTATACGGCGAGGTAGCCGACGAGGCTGACGAAATAATGCTCGTTCTTAACTCAAAAAGCGAGCTTACCGATATTCTGCTCGCAAGGCTCGGATATTACACCCAAGAGGAATTCCTCAACATAATATACGAGGCTACGGAGAGTGAGAACTACGACGAGGCGGCGTTCCGCAAGTATTTTACCTACTCCGAGCTTATGGAGCGCGAGTTCGTATGGTATCCCAACGACTCGGTTTACACTAAAAACGAGGGAAATATCACCAATCCCTTCTCCTATAACGACGACTCCGAAGGCTTTGCAGAAACCGATGCGCTCACACTCCGCGTGGTCGGAATACTCATTCCCAACGAGGATATAATGTACGGCTGTCTTTCCTCCGGCGTTTACTACACCGAGGCTTTGGCAGAATACGTGCTTGACAAAAATACCGACTCCGAGATAGTAAATTACCTCGCCGCGAGCGGTCAGGAAAGCTTTACGAGCACGACGATGTACGGTATGCCCACGGGTATCACCTACAATTACAGCTTCACCTACGAGGGCGTGACATATAACGAGGTCGGCTTCGTCGGAGAAAGCCTCAGCGATATGAGTAGCATTATGAGCGGTATGATGAACGGTATGGGCGGCTCGGGCAGCAGCGGCTCGGGTGGCATTGGCGGCTCGGGTGGCATTGGCGGCTCGGGGAGCATTGGCAGCTCGGGTGGCATTGGTGGCTCGGGTAGCAGCACGCTCGACCTTTCGGGAATGAAAATTCTCTCCTTGCGCGCCCTTGGCGGTGTCGAGCTTGCCAACAGCATCACCATTTACCCCGTTGACTTTGCAAACAAGAATCTCGTTACCGAATATCTTGACGAGTGGAACGGCGACGGCGATATAACCGTCGGTGAAAACAAGCTTTCGGCAGACGACAGAAGCGACGTTACCTATACCGATGCGCTTGAATTGGTTATCGCAATAATCAATACCCTCATAGACGCCGTATCAACCGCGCTTATCGCCTTCACCTCGGTATCGCTTATCGTATCAACGGTAATGATAGGAATTATAACCTATGTTTCGGTCGTTGAGAGAATAAAGGAAATCGGAGTTATCCGCTCGCTTGGCGGAAGAAAGCGCGACGTCAGCCGTCTTTTCAATGCGGAAACCTTTATACTCGGCTTACTGTCGGGTATTATCGGTATCGCCGTAACCTACCTCGCATCCGCGGTAATCAATCTAATTATCAAGGAGCTGGTCGGCATATCGAATATAGCGGCACTCCCGCTGTCGCAGGCGTTGCTTCTTATAGCTCTGAGCATAGCGCTGACGCTTATTTCGGGTATCATTCCCGCAAGCTCTGCGGCAAGAAAAGACCCAGTAGTAGCCCTGCGAACAGAGTAAAATGCAAACAACACTTTCCATTTAATTGTCAAAAGGGGCTGTCGCATTTAGGCAGAACCGAATAAAAAACGGCAGAAACATTGTCAAAAAAAAAGTGTTTCTGTCGTTTCTTTATGCAAATTTAAGAAATTATGGTTAAAAACCTGCGGTTTTCTTCGTTTTTGTTAAAGTTTTTTATTTTATCCTCGTTTCCTCGCTCAGCGTACCTTTGTACGCTTCTCGCTCCTCAGCCAAGGATTTCTGCTCCAAATTCGTTCGCCCCGAGGTTCTGTTCTCATTAAGAATTCGCTAAAACTACAATTCTGACCGTGTTTTTCGT
>JAZNFU010000220.1:0-11852 GCA_045576135.1 Eubacteriales bacterium | reverse complement strand
GCGCTTCTGCTTCGAGGGATTTTTACAGCCAAAGCCGACGCAAAGATTAAAGCAGCTTCGCGCACTCGCGGGCGAGGAGCGCACGATGATATTTTACGAGGCACCTCACAAGCTGCGGGCAACGCTCGCCGATATGCTGTCGGTTTTCGGCGGCGAGCGAAAAATCTCACTCTGCCGCGAGCTTACGAAGCTTAACGAGCAAACCTTGCGTATGACGCTCGCTGAGGCTGTCAGCTACTACGAAGCCACAGAGCCGCGCGGTGAATACGTGCTCGTGGTTGCGGGTGCTGCACCGGGCAATATCGGCTGCGAGCTGTGCGAGCTTTCGCCGGAAGAACACGTTGAGCATTATATTGGCGAGGGTATGAGTAAAATGGACGCTATAAAGGCGGCGGCAAAGGACAGAGGTGTGCCGAAGTCCGAGATTTACAAGGCGGTTGCGACGGATTGACTTGTCGTCTGCCGTTACTTAACCGACGGCTCGTCAAGAAACGTCAATCTTTAGCTAAAAAATACACGAGGGAATAAATCGGTTTTACCCGAAATATTCCCTCTTTTTCTATTCTGCCGTTTCGGCACTTTGAGTTAAATTTATTGCTTTTTTAAATATCGGAATCCGAGAAATCGTAATGAATTTCAGCGTCCGTCAGGCAATCGTTATCGTATTCGCTGATTTGAATCTTTGCCCAATCTTCTTCACTTTCGGTGTAGTATACGTCGGTCAAGGCTTCGCAATAGTAGAATGCACTCGAATTGATATACTCGAGGTAACCGCCAAGCTTTATAGCGACAAGAGCATCGCAGAAGCCAAAGGCGTAGCGGTCTATCGTTTCCACCTCGTAGCCGAGTGAAACGTATTTGAGCATATAGCAATTCATAAACGCGCTGTCGCCGATAATTTTTACGGTAACGGGTACGTGAACGCCGATTACTTCCACGCCCTCAAAGGCGCTTTCGCCTATTTCCTGCACCGGCTTTTCGTTATAGTGGGACGGAATTATGACGTAATCATCGGTGCATTCGCCCATACCGGTAACTATATAGTACTTGCCGTCGGCGGAAAGCTCGTATTCAAGGCCCTCGGAATATACGATTTCCTCGCCGCAGAATTTACATTCCACGAACATATAGAAATGTCCGGTAGGCTCGTATTCAACCTTATCCGTGCCACGCTTGCCGCACATAGTACATTCGGTCGTGTATGCGCTGTATCCCCACTCGGTACAAGTAGGAGCTTTTTCGGCAACTTCCGTCGAATCACAAGCTCTGCCATAATGGTATACAAGCTCTTTTATCCACTGGTTCGTGTCGGCGGAACGGTTGATTTCATTCCACTCTGCCTTCGTTCCAAGGTAGCTTACGGTTACGCACTCGGTTCTGTTTGTCGTCATAAACGCCCAATCGCCGATTTGGGTAACGGAGGTGGGTATTACAATACTTTCAATACCGCTTTCGCGAAAGGCATTCGTATGTATCTTATACGTATTACCGTTGAAGCTTTCGGGCAAGGTAATTTCGGTGCTACCGCCTATATAGGACACGAGGATGGCTTCGCCGTTTTCAACGTAGAAGTAATAATCACCGAGGAGCACCGTATTACTCTTTCCGTTGTGGTCGCCGAGAAGCTGATCCGCTACAAAGAAGCTGAAATCTTCGGTGTCGATTTCCGAATTGTTTATAATCTCAACAAGATTGAAGCAATCAATAAACACGCTGTTATCAATCGAAATAATCGTCGGATCAATCGTCGACGGAATATACACGCTGACGATATCGCTGTATGCAAGTGCCGACTGCTTAATTCTGCTCACGGGCAGGTCGTTATAGGTTGCCGGAATTATGATAACCTTATCGGTACAGGTACGAAGGCCTACGAGCTCATAGCTCTTACCGTCGCTCGCAAGCTCAATCGCAAGTCCCGCACTTCCCTCTCGGTTATGGCAAGCCGTACACTCGCCGTTAACGAAATTGTGAGCGATAGTATTTAACAGCACGGGCTCCGGAGCAACCTGAGGAGTATGCTCTATTACGTAGCAACGTCTGCAATAAGCGATAGTTTCGTAACCGACGGTCGTACAGGTGGGTTCTATTCTTACCATAGGCACGTCGTCGTGGCCGAGCGCCGCACGCTCCTCGTAAACGTTGTATTCGATACACCTATCGCACGTTATTTTCGTATATCCTCCCTCGGTACAAGTCGGAGCTTTGGACTGATCATTCGGCAGGTGACCCAACGCATCTCTTTCTACCTTGGTGTTGATAGCATCGCATCTTGAGCAGGTTTGGTAAGCATACCAGCCGCCCTCGGTACAGGTAGGCTCTTTTGCCGCGTGCTCTATTATGCAGTGGTCAAGCGGAGCAAGCTGACTCTCAAGCTCCTCGCTCCAGTCGCCGCGCGAGCAATATTGGAACTCACACCAGCCACCCTCGGTGCAGGTCGGAGCTTTTGCGGGCATAGTTACTATATCGTGCTTAAGTGCGGGAATTTCGTTATAACTTTCTTTATAATCGCATCTCGTGCAATAATGGTATATATCCCAACCAATTTCGGTACAGGTTTCCTTCTTTCCCCAATCGGTTTCCATCAAATGTCTTTTTTCGATAATATTCTCATCCCTGGTCGAGTAGCTGCATCGCGTGCAGGTTTCATAAGCATACCAGCCGTCCTCGGTGCAGGTTTCACTCTTTGCCTCGTGATATACTTTATCGTGGTCGAGCGGGTCAATAAGATTCTCGTACTTAGTATCCCAATCGCATCTTTCGCAGCTCTGATATGCGTACCAACCGTAATCCGTACAAGTAGGCTCTTGTGCCAAATGATTCACGGTTTTATGGTTGAGAGGCGGGATTTCCTCGTAGGTGGTATAGTCGCATCTTGAGCAATACTCGTATTCATACCAACCGGGATTCGTGCAGCTCGGCTCTTGTGCAAGCTCGGTAACCTTATCGTGATTGAGTGCGGGAAGCTCATCGTAGGTTGTATAGTCGCAATTAGCGCAGGTCTCGTAATCGTGCCAACCAACCTCGGTGCAGGTTTCATTTCTTGCATTGTGATAGATCTTATCGTGTCCCACAGCGTCTATCGCGGTATAAGTCGTATACTCGCATCTTGAGCAGGTGATGTAATCCTCGTATCCGTCCTCCTCGCAGCCGGGAGCTTTTCCGAGGTGAGAAATCTCGTCGTGACCGAGCGGTTCTGTAAATACCTTATCTCTGCCCATTTCCATATTGCAGCCGGCGCAATAAACGACCGTATCGTATGCACCGCCCTCGGTACAGGTAGCGGGATGCTCGTTTTCCATCACACCTCTTATCTCGGTGTGCTCGCATACGTTTTGGTCGCCGCCGGGCTGTACTACGGGATCGTCACCGCCGCCGTTACAGGAATAAAGTGCAAGCACGAGCACTATTCCCATAAGAGCAAGCGTAATTTTTCTGAAAGCGTTTTTCATATCGAATAATCCCCTTTCTAAGTAGTCCATTGATTTTATTTGCTCTTAATCTCAATCGTATTATAGCTTTTAAAATTATAAATGTCAATAGCGTTTTCGTTTTTCATATATCCGCTATAAAGCTCTGCTCCTTTTTCTTCGGGCATAAAAACACGCACCCATCGGGCGTTTAACTCTTGGGTGCGTATTTTCGTTTTTCGTATTTCGCGATTACTTTACAGCGAATCGTGCGATTTTCTCAAAGAAATCCTCCGCATACTCGGTGTGCGCTCTAAGCGTTATGGGCGAGAGAAGATCAAGCGAGAATATTCCCATTATGGATTTCGCATCTATAACGTATCTGCCCTGTACGAGATCGACGTCGTAATCAAGAAGTATTACCTGATTTACGAAATCTCTTATGTCCTGAATGTTTGAAAGGCTTATTTTGGTTTCCTTCATATCTTTTCTCCTTTGGTCGCGGCCGTGCCGTTTTTTCTATTATTTTACCAAAATCGGTGAGATTTGTCAAGGGTATCGGGGGATATTTAACTTATATTTAACCCGCGTTCACCTAAACTGTCACACCATATGTAAAAAACGAAGATTTCGCTCTCTTTTTCCGCTATTTTCCGACGTGTGAGCACTTGGTGCGCCGTGGAGCATATAAGTAAAATATTTTCACGGCGGGTATTGACAAAACGGCGGCTTTGTGATAACATATCCGTAGTGGAACAAGCCTTTTTGCAGCCTCATACACAGAGAGCCGTCGATTGCTGAAAGCACGGATATGAGCACACAAAGGTACCGCCCACGGCGCAGCGCCGCATTTCACGTATTGACGGTGCGCAAAATTTCAAATGCTTTGAGTTAATAGCTCGGGTGGAACCGTGCGGTAATAAGCTCCGCACCCCGAAGGCATACGCTTGCCCTTCGGGCTTTTTTTATTCGTAATATTTGAAAGGATGAATATAGAAATGACAAAAATTAATTTTAAAAGCGGCGAGGTATTTACCTCCGAGGGCTCGGTTTCGGTTTTTGAGGCGGCACAGAGCCTCGGAATTATATCAAGAGCGGTTATCACCTGCAAGGTCGGGGGCGAGCTTCGCGAGCTTTCTACGGTTATTGACGGTGAGGCTGACGTTGAGCTTCTCACCTTTGCGGACAAGGACGGCGCGCAGGTATTCCGTCACACAGCGGCACATGTAATGGCGCAGGCGGTAAAAAGGCTCTTTCCCCAAACGAAGCAGACGATAGGCCCCGCTACCGAAAACGGATATTTCCAGGACTTTGACTCGGATATTTCCTTTACACCCGACATTCTCAAGCAGATTGAGGGTGAGATGAAAAAAATCGTAAAGGAAAACCTTCTTATAGAGAGAATAGTGGTTTCCAAGGAGGAAGCTATCAAGATAATGACCGAGCTTGACGAGCCTTATAAGGTTGAGAGAATTTCGGAGCTTGCGGACGGTGAGGAAATTTCACTCTACCGGCAGGGTGAGTACGTTGACCTTTGCCACGGTCCGCACCTTCACACGACCGGTCTTGTAAAGGCGTTCAAGCTTACTCAGTGCACCGGCGCGTATTACAAGGGCGACCAGAATAACAAGATGCTCCAAAGAGTTTACGGCATCGCATTCCCCTCGAAAGACGAGCTTAACGCACACGTTGCGGCACAAGAGGAGGCTCTCAAGCGCGACCACAACAAGCTCGGCCGTGAGCTTGAATTCTTCACTACGGTTGACACTATCGGACAAGGACTTCCTATCCTTCTTCCCAAGGGTGCAAGAACCATTCAGCGTCTTCAGAGATGGGTTGAGGACCTTGAGGAAGCGCGCGGATATCTTCTCACGAAGACTCCTCTTATGGCAAAGCGCGAGCTTTACAAGATTTCGGGCCACTGGGACCACTACCGCGACGGTATGTTCATTATGGCTGATGCGGACGACGAAACCAAGGAATGCTTTGCACTTCGTCCTATGACCTGTCCGTTCCAATATCAAGTATTCCTTAACAAAAAGCGCTCGTACAGAGAGCTTCCGATGCGCCTTGGAGAAACCTCGACGCTCTTCAGAAACGAGGATTCGGGCGAGATGCACGGACTTATCCGCGTTCGTCAGTTTACCATTTCCGAAGGACACCTCGTTCTTCGTCCCGAGCAGCTTGCCGAGGAATTCCGCGGCTGTCTTGAGCTTGCAAAAATCTGCCTTGAAACGCTCGGACTTTGGGAGGATTGCTCCTTCCGCTTCTCTCAGTGGGACCCCGCAAGAACAGACAAATACGAGGGCACACCCGAGCAGTGGGACGAGGCGCAGAGAATAATGGGCGAGCTTCTTGACGAGAACCTCGGTAAAGGAAACTACGCTATCGGAATAGACGAGGCGGCGTTCTACGGACCGAAGCTTGACATTCAGTGCAAAAACGTCTTCGGAAAAGAGGATACCATCGTTACAATTCAGGTTGATATGCTTCTTGCCAAAAAGTTTGGTATGGAATACGTCGACCGTGATAACACGATGAAGACGCCTTACATCATCCACAGAACCAGCCTTGGCTGCTACGAAAGAACTCTCGCGCTTCTTATCGAAAAGTATGCGGGAGCACTTCCCACCTGGATTGCGGATACGCAGGCTACCGTTATACCGGTTGCTCCAGATTACGCCGATTACGCGGCAGAGGTTACGGCGGCACTTAAGGCGGCGGGTGTTCGCGCAGAGCTTGACGACAGAAACGAAAAGCTCGGTTACAGAATCCGCGAGGCACAGCTTTCGAAGGTTCCCTATATGCTCGTCGTCGGCGAGAACGAGAAAAACGACCGCACCGTTACCGTAAGAGCTCGTAAAGAGGGCGAGGGAGGTTTGTTCTCCGTCAATGATTTCGTTGCAAAAATCACAGAGGAAATACGCACCAAGGCTCGATAATAACGATTTACACGGACGAAGGTCGTATTGACCTTTCCCGATACAATCATAACGACTATTTCAAATCGTCGTTAAACGATTAAGTATGCAAAAGGCAAAGAAGCCTAAAGGGGCCGGCACTCCGTCAGCACCTTTTCAAAAACAAGGAGAAAAGATATGAACTATACGATTGGAAGCGGTGAAATAGCATACACCGTATCAACCATCGGCGCTGAACTTATAAGTGCAAAAAACGCATCGGGCGATGAATTTATCTGGCAGGGCAACCCTGAATTTTGGGGCGATCACGCACCGCTTCTTTTCCCGGTTTGCGGCAGACTTAAGAACTTCTACTATATGTACGAGGGCAAAAGATACGATATGGGAATACACGGATTTCTGCGCCGTCTTGAATTCGACGTGGTAGATATGGACGATGAGCATATCGTGCTTCGCGTTTCGCAAAACGAAGAAACTCTTAAGCAGTACCCATTTAATTTCACGGTAACGGTGACCTATAGAGCCGACGGATGTAAACTTATATCGTCATATTTCATCAAAAACGACAAGGACAAGGTTATGCCGTTCGCTTTCGGTCTCCACCCCGGATTTAACGTTTTCGACGGTGGAGATATCACAATAGACGATTATAAAATGATTTTTGACAAGTCGGAGGTATTAAAGAGAATGCCGCTGACCGATAATCCCGCCGACCCCGAATTTTTACCCGCAACTCTTGCGGGCGGAGAATTCGAGCTTGACAACGAGAGCATTGCGAAGGTGGACACGATAATTTTCAAGAATGCGGGAACTCACTCAAGATGGGTTTGCGAAAAGAGCACGCACGAGATAGATATGCTCTTCTCGGACAATCTTCCGCTTTACTGCATCTGGAAAAATCCGTCGACCGACGCACACTACGTTTGTCTTGAACCTTGGACGACCGAGCCGGCAAGACACGTCGAGGAGGAAGACCTTATGACGCGCAAAAATATGATACATCTCGCACCGCGTGCAGAGGAACGCTTCCTTTGCGTTTTCACCTTTAAAAGATAAGAGGCGCACGGCGCATCCTAAAAAAGCAGACTTTTATATGAGAGGGGAGCTTTCTTGAAAAAAACCTACGGCTATATGGAAATATATACCGATATCATAAATTATATATCCGACGGCGCAAAGTCGATGGGACAAATCGGCGAGCATATCTGTAAGTGCGCCCGTCTTACCGAAAAGGAATCGGGGGACGTCAGCGCATCAGGAAATTTATGTCGTATCAAAGCAAATATCGGCTCACTTATCACTCAAATGACCGAAAAAAACGTTATTGCAAAAACTGCTGACGGAAAATATTACGCAAAAATCGACGCTCCGACAGCCTTAAGGCTTCAAAGATGTGAGCACGAAATATTGAAGATGCTCTCGCGGGGTGCTCTTTCAAAGGCGAAAATCACATCAAGGCTCGTCAAGCTTTTCGAAACGGATAAGACTCGTACGAAGCGCGACGACAATATGCTGAACGTCTTCATTGCCGACACTCTGCGCTCGCTTTCGGAGGAGAAAATCATCGTTTTCGACGGTAGCGTTTATTCTATTTCAAAAGAAAAATACGCGCTCGCAACCGACAAGAGCGGAATCAGCCGTATCAAATCGGATTTTCTGTCGCTTTTACATTCAAGGGGCGGCGAATTCTTCGAATATTACTTTATGAATCTGCTCGAAAAATACCTTCGAAGCATTGGAAAGACGGTGACGCGATGCGACGTTTTGGGTGGCGCCTCGGACGGCGGTATAGACGGAATTGCCGAAACACGTGACCAGCTTGGATTTCGCGAGGTAATTATGGTTCAAACCAAAAATCGCGCGGACTACACGACCGAGCTTGATATCAGAGGCTTTTACGGTGCGGTTAACGCCAAGCGCGGTACGAGAGGAATTTACGCTACGACCTCAGGCTTTCACCCTATCGCGAGCAAGCTGCTCTCGGAGCTTGACGACTGCGTAGGAGTAGACGGAGATAAGATATTCGATATGGCAAAGCAAGTCGGATACGGAATAATAACCGAGGACGGAAAAATAAAAATCGATACGGCACTTATATGATATGGAGGATTAGGTATGAATATTGAAACCGCAAGGGCAGAAATGATAGCGCGTATGCAGGCGCACGCCGAAAAATTCGCCGAGCTTGGATTTAACGCAACCGTTCGCACCTATTTTACCGACAAGGCGCTTGCCGAATACGACGAATTCAAGCGTGGCTGCGTAACGCTGTGGTGCGAGCTGAAAATAAGCACTCACGAAATGCAGGATGAGGACGGCATTATATACGAGCTGTACGCCGATATAGACAAAAACGGCACGGATATCAAAAATTCCGAGCCAAAAAACGAGAGCGAAATAGAAGCTGCGCTCACCGAGCTTTACACCTCACTTTGCGAGCCCGAAAACGCGCAGGACGCCTTTTTGAGCGAATACGCACGCATCAGCGAGGAATTTGATGCGCGTATGCAGGAATTCGAAAAGAAAATCACAAGGCTTCGCTACCTTTCGCTCACTGCTGTCGGAGTAGTAATACTGTGCGCTGCGATATTCTTTATTTCTTCGCTTTTGTAAGTGGGGTTTGTATGGATTTTTCAAAATATACCAAGCGGCGCGCCACGGATTGCGAGAGCTGTGAATTTTACGTCTACGACGAATACACCGACTCCTACACCTGTAATATCAGTCTTGACGAGGACGAGATGAGCTCCTTTCTCGGCGGTATGCGACGAGAGTGTCCATACTACCGTTTTTATGACGAATATAAGAGCGTTCAAAAGCAAATTTAGCGTTTTTCGTAAGCTTTAGTTATAATTTTGCATCAAATTTTCAAAAAAAGCAGAGCGAAGTTACCGTTTTTTACTGCGGTAGCTTCGCTCTTTTTTGCTGCCTCCAATGAAGCAATTCACGTTTGTTATTACTCAATCGTATACTGAGAAAGTGCTATTTTAAGTTCGTCGCAGAAAGCGTTTGCCATAAGGAAGAAGCCGAAGTCGTTGGGGTGGCAGGTATCAACCGTCGTCATATCCTCGTATCCTCTGAAAACGCCCGCACCGTCTATAAAATAAACGTTGTTGTCACCAAGCGATTTGGCGTAGCGGTAGGTATTCATAATAACATCGCGTCGGGCTTTTGCATCACTCTTGTGAACGTTATCTATTCTCGACACCATAATATACGGTGTCGTCGGCTGTACCTCTCTGAAGCGCTCGTACATACGGCGGTGAGTCCTCTCAAGCTGCTCGGCGTTATTTGCGTTGTGGTCGTAGTCACATACGAAGGCAAGCATATCAAGGCTTCTTATGTAATCGACGATTCCGTCCTCGCCCTTGGCATTTCCCGAAAAGCCGAGGTTGATAAAGTCAAGCTCAAGGCGTCGAGATATTATACTCTGATAGGAATTTCCGGGGCGAGATGCACAGCCGCCCTGGGTTATCGAGCTGCCGTAATAAACTATGGGAAGCTCGTTTCTATATTTAAGTCCCTCGCCGAGCGTAGCACCCTCGCAAAGTCCTATCTCAAGCTTGTCAAGCGTGTTGTACAGCGGGAAATTTATGGTAATATAGCGAAGGCGCTCGTCGGAAAAATCCATCTTTGAAATATAGCCGGTTTTAAGATCAATGGGGGGCACGAAGGTCTTGACGTGGCGGTATATACGCATCTCGGGCTCCTCGACGAACATATCGAAGCCCGCTGAGCCCGAAAACGCCATATGCGGCATAAGGCAGGCATCCGACATATACGCCTTTATTGCTATCGTTTTCGAGGTGGTCGCAAAACGCACTCGACCGCCCGCGGTATGCTTATAAAGCTTTGCTATTCCCGTTCCCAAGCTACCCCCGACCGAGTCGGGAAGTCTTTTAAACTGCGGCTCGTTTTTATAGTCGTAAAGGCCGTACACGCGAAACGGCTCTTCCCTTACGTCATAAAAGGTAAGAGTTGAGATATCTACGTTAGGGTCAATATACAGATTTTTATCTATATTTCCTACGCTTGACATACTTAATTCTCCTTAATTATACTGTAAATAATTTAAATTTCAATTCGTTTTATTTCGAGATTTGACGATAAACGGTATTACGGCAAAGCAGGAAAGCATTACGAGCGACGCCGCAAGGAATATTTCGGGGGCGGGGATATACTGAGTTGTCAAGACGTCCGTTCCCGAATTTTCCGGAAGCGGTATATCCATAGCGCGATTTATTGCGTTTCCTATCATAGGACCGATAAGCATCGGGATAAGCACGGAAAATACCATACGCACTCCCTGAAGCTTTCCGACCTTACCGGACGGTGTATAATCGCGCACGAGCGAGCCTGTAAGCGCTGAGGCGAAAATATTTCCGCTTATCATAACGAAGCCCGCGACGCCGAAAAGGACGAGCGTCGCCGTGTGCGACGGAAGATTTATAAAATACATCAAAAGAAGTCCTATCGAATATACGCCAACCGCGGCGTATATAAGCTTCGCCTTATCAAGCTTATCCGATATTATTCCGAGCCACAGGTTAAGCCCCGCACCGAGAAGAATGGCAACGGCAAACACCGCGCTGTATTCAAGCACGCTGAAGCCGAGATATTCCTTCATATAAATTATGAGGTAAGGCATAAATATCTGCGTGGCTATACCCAAAATGAGAACGATAACGAACGTCAGGTAAAGCGTAAGGTTGTCTTTTACGACGCTTATACGGAAGCCGTAGAATATATCTCTGAAGGTTCCGCTTTTCACAAGCTTCGGGCTGTCCTTTATGAAGAAAAGTCCGAATACACCCGACAGGGATATAACGATACCGAGTGACAAAAACAGCGTTGAGTAGCCAACGAGCTGTACGAGTATACCGAAACCGCCCGCGACAATGAGCATTGCGATAAGAGGAAGTATCGATATAACGCCTTCAACTCTGCCACGGTAATCGGTTTCTGTATTATCGGTTATCCAAGCGTTGAACGCCGCGTCGTTTGCAGTCGAGCCGAAAGCCGTCATAACGCAGTCGCCGACGACTACGAGCACAAGCGTCAAGGATATTGCTCTTTGCATATCAACGCCGAAGAACGCGGCGGTGTTTTCGGGTGACATATATCCGAAAATTATCACGGTAATTCCCCAGATAACGTATCCCCAGGAAATAAGACTCCGTCTGTTTCCGAGCTTGTCCGAAAGCGTACCCGCAAAAAGCGTGGTAACGGTTGCCGCAATTCCGCTGAGCTGTACCATAAGAGTTACGGCGTCAAGAGATGGTGAAACGGTTTCGTAGACGAACACGTTGAAATACATATTTTCGACAGCCCACGCAATCTGACCTATAAGTCCAAAGATGAGAAGGACCGTCCAGTTGTTTTTGCCGAACGATACGGCGTTACTTCTGTTATTCATAGATTCTCCGATTTTTTATTAATATCCGAGCGATTTTAGATATTCTCTGCTCCGTCTTGCACACTCAAGGCTATCCTCGTCGTACCACTGATCCTGCTCGACGAT
>JAZNFU010000219.1:0-3362 GCA_045576135.1 Eubacteriales bacterium | reverse complement strand
GAAAACCTGCGGTTTTCCTCATTTTTATTGAGCTTTTCTTAATGACTCAGCACCTTTTTTGAAAACGCATTATTGCGCGTTTTGGTTTTTAATTTTTTCAAGACGCTCACGCTCGGTTACGTCGTCGGTCATAACCGCGTCCGACTCGTCGTATTCGGGATAAAGCTCGGGGTGCTCCATTTTGTAGGGTATAATCATAATTTCCTCTATTTTGAAGTACGCGGCGTAAATTTTCATATACGCAAACGTAGAGAAAAGCATAGCGAGCGGTGCCGCAATGGCAAACGGTATAAGTATACCGCCGAAGCCAAACAGAAGCGCCACCTCGAAAAGAACGCCGAGGAGTATTCCGAGAACGGCGAGAATATTTCTCTTAAATCCAACGAGTGAGAAAATCATTGAGTTTTTGAGAATTTTGAAGATGGACAGCTTAAAGGTGAGCATCTGAACGTAGATATAAAAGCGCATACAGAAGTAAAGCAGGAATATCACGATATTAGACCAGAAAAGCATCGATGCCATAAAATCGCCCGCCATACTCAGAACGTAGATATTGTATATCAGTATAACGTTTATTAAAACGTCGGCAATACCGAAGGGAAGCGCTTGACGCCAATTGCGCTTTACGGCGTACCAAAAGTCAGCCCATACGAAAACGGGCTCGCCCATCGCGATATTTCGAAGAATATACGCGGTTCCGACGTTCACGATACCGAAGGTAAACAGCGCAAGCGCACCAAGGCAATAAAAAACGTAAGTAAGCGGCGTATTTACAAGAACGCTGTTCTGAAGTCCCTCGACCGCGTAAAACGCCATTTTGAACGGTGTAATTCCGTCAGCGGCTATTATGCCGTCCAAATTCTGAAACAGGTCGGTCATAGGCAGAAGCGTGGATTTTTTAGTGTATCCCGATAATACCGCAATCAAGAATATCACGGGGAAATTTCCAAGCACCATAAAAATATTGGCAGAAACTATTTTTCCGAAATTATCGAAAAGAGTTCTGAAAAATCTTTTAAGTCCCGAACGGTTTTCGGGCGCTTTCGAAAGTCCTTTGCCATCTCTGGTTATATCCAAGAGTCTGAAGCGTTTGTTTTTAGTGTCTTTCACGTCGTACTCCAAAAAATATTTTACCTTTACATTCTAACACATAACGCAAAATTTTACAAGCGTATTAAAAAAACTTTTACAAAAATAAATATTCACCGAAGACTCTGACATAAAAATCCGATCGACTTAATATAATTTTAAAAAACCATTCGGGAGGCAAATATGAAAAAGGGATTCTGTATATTGGTGGCTTTGTTTCTGCTTTTGGCTTATCCGATGTCCGTTTTTGCAAAAAACGAAGCAAATATCAGGGCAGAATATACCATTGATTTCGATGAGGATTTGAACATCAGCGCGGACAGCGCAATACTTATGGACGGTGCGACGGGTGAAATTTTGTATCAGAAGAACGCGGAGATATCTCTGCCGCCCGCGTCGGTCACCAAGGTTATGACGCTTCTTCTCGTTTGCGAGGCGCTTTACGGCGGAGCGTTCACGCTTGATACGGAGGTATGCGTCAGCGAATACGCCGCATCAATGGGCGGCAGTCAGGTGTTCTTACAAGAAGGCGAGAGCATCAGCGTCGGTGATTTGTTAAAAAGCACGGTTATCGCAAGCGCAAACGACGCCGCGGTAGCGCTCGCGGAGCTTACCGCGGGCTCCGAAGCTCTTTTCGTTTCGAAGATGAACGAAAAGGCAAGGGAGATGGGGCTTAGCGGCTGCTCGTTTGAAAACGTAACCGGACTTGACGACACGGTTACCAATCACGTTATGTCGGCTCTCGATATAGCGAAGATTTCACGCGAGCTTATCAAATATCCTCAAATCACCGAATACGCGAGCATCTGGCAGGACAGCATCAGAGGGGGCGAATTTACGCTTACGAATACCAACAGACTCGTGCGTTACTATTCGGGCTGTAACGGCTTAAAAACCGGCTCTACCGACAAGGCGGGCTACTGCATCAGCGCTACCGCAAAGCGCGGTGATATGCAGCTTATAGCCGTTATTATGGGCGCACCAAGTAAGGATGCGAGAAACAGCGATGCAAAGACTCTGCTTGATTACGGTTTTTCGAGCTTTTATCTTTATCAAAGTCCGGAATGTACGCTCGAAACCGCTCCCGTGCGATTTGGAAAGGCAACTGCCGCAACACTCGTTAAGGGCGAGTTCGTGCGTATTATAAAGAAATCGGATATAAATAAGGTTGAAGCCGTTTACGATATCCCCGAATACCTGTCAGCTCCTTGCAAAACCACCGAATCGGTAGGAAGCGTCACCTATATGGTAGGGGATTATACCCTCGGCTCCTGCCAAATATACGTCAGCGAGGACGTCGGGGCACTCAACTTTCTTTATCTTTTCACAACCTTTCTAAAAAGTATCGTAATAGGTTAAAATTCCTATTGAAAAACTTAAAATAAAGGTGTATAATTATAACAAACGAAAAAAACGGAGGACAAAATGAGCGTTAAAATCAACGATAAATTTCTCGGTGGGTTTATATCCGAGGAAGAAATAAAAAATATTGAGCCGTACGCCGAGGTAGCGTTCGATACCGTTATGAAGAAAAACGGTGCCGGAGCAGATTTTCTCGGTTGGGTCGACCTGCCCGAGAGCTACGATAAGGAAGAATTTGCGAGAATAAAGCTTGCGGCGGAAAAAATCAAAAAAAGCTGCGATATGCTCGTCGTTATAGGAATAGGCGGCTCGTATCTTGGCGCGAGAGCTGCTATTGAATTTATCAAAACTCCTCTTTACAACAATCTCAAAAAGGACACCCCTGACGTATACTACGCGGGTAATAATATATCCACTACGGCACTCAACGAGCTTCTGTCGCTTGCCGAGGGACGCGACGTGTGCATCAACGTAATTTCAAAGTCGGGTACTACGACCGAGCCCGCCATTGCGTTTAGAGTGTTCAAACAGCTTTTGGTTGAAAAATACGGAGAGGCGGGAGCTGTTGAGCGTATATTCGTCACCACCGACAAAGCGCGCGGAACGCTTAAGGAATTTTCCGACAAGGCGGGCTACGAAACCTTCGTGGTTCCCGATGATATCGGCGGTCGTTACTCGGTTCTTACCGCGGTAGGACTTCTCCCAATAGCTTGCGCGGGTATTGATATTGACGAGCTTATGCTCGGCGCCGGCGACGCGATGCGTCAGCTTTCCACACCCGATATTGAAAGCAACGCGGCTGTTAAATACGCAGTGCTTCGCAATATTCTCCAAAGGAAAGGGAAGACCACCGAAATACTCGTCGGCTACGAGCCATATCTTCTTATGCTCAACGAATGGTGGAAGCAGCT
>JAZNFU010000218.1:0-1962 GCA_045576135.1 Eubacteriales bacterium | reverse complement strand
TTGTCCTTGTTGACGGCGGTCGTTATCAGGTATCTGTAGCAAAGAAGATAGAAAAACGCGCCGAAAAAGGCAATCAGAATATTTACGAGCGGACCGGCAAGCGCGGAAAGCGCGAAATCTCTTTTCGGATTTTTAAAGTTTCGCGGATTGATTGGCACCGGCTTTGCCCAGCCGAAATGGAAAAAGAGAAGACATATAGCGCCGATGGGGTCAAGATGCTTTATCGGGTTGAGCGTAAGTCTTCCGAACGCTCTCGCCGTGCCGTCGCCGAGGCGGTAAGCCGCCCAGCCGTGTGCGTATTCGTGCACCGTAAGCGTTATAAGAACCGCAAGTGCCGATAGCACGAGCGTCGGTATATCGAATGAATTAAACATATTTATCCTCTGAAATTATGCCGCGAAGGCATTTTTAGGCTTTAGCGGCTGACGGCGTCGTTAATCACGCGCCACAGATCGTCACGACCCGCCCTCGTCACCGAGGAGAAGGGAATAGGCTTGATATCCGTTCCGCGAAAATACCTTTCGTCAAGCTCGTCGAGCGCCGCTCTGAGCTGTGAGGCGGAAAGCTTGTCGGTTTTCGTCGTAACCACAACGAAGGGAATCGCCCGCTCGATAAGCAGATTTATCATCATAATATCGTCCTCGGTAGGACCGGTTCTGATATCTATAAGCTGTATTACGAGCTTAAGCGCGTCGGGGGCGGGATTTTTCAGAAAATAATCTTCGGTCAGCGAGCTGAAGGCGCGTTTTGAATCCTGCGAGCGCTTCGCGTAGCCGTAGCCGGGAAGGTCGACGAGGTATATCTTCTTATCGATATCGTAATAGTTTATCGTAACCGTTTTTCCGGGTGAGGAGGACACCCTTGCGAGCGATTTCCGCATAAGCAGGGTGTTTATAAGCGAGCTTTTTCCCACGTTTGACCTGCCCGAGAGCGCAATCTGCGGCCGCGGCTCGCGCGGAAAATTCCTTCTGTCGCCCACCGTCATAGCTATATCTGCATTATTGACGTTAATCTTCATAAATAAAGCCTCAAATTAATTTTTTTCAAGCGCGGCGGCGAGCACGTCGGCGGCAGTTTTGCAGGGGATAAAGGTAAGTCCCTCTCTTGCCTCCGCGTCAAGCTCGTCAAGGTCGCGCATATTTTCCTCGGGGATAAGCACTGCCCTCACACCCGCTCTGTACGCCGCGAGCGTCTTTTCACGCAGTCCGCCGATAGCGAGCACCTTGCCGCGAAGCGTAATCTCACCCGTCATAGCAACGTCGCGCTTGACGGGAATATTTCCGAGCGCGCTGATTATCGCCGTAACCATCGTTACGCCCGCCGAGGGACCGTCCTTAGGCACGGCACCCTCCGGGAAGTGTATATGAACGTCGCGGTCCTTATAGAAGGTGGTTGAAATTCCGTATTTTTCGGCAACCGTACGGACGTAGGAGTGAGCAATCTTCGCCGACTCCTTCATAACGTCGCCGAGCGAGCCGGTAAGCTCGATTTTTCCCGTACCCTCCATAACCGATACCTCAACCTTGAGTAAATCTCCGCCAATCTGCGTATAAGCGAGTCCGTTTACCACGCCGATGGGGTTGGCATCCTCAAGCTTTTCCGGAAGCACCTTGGTCTTGCCGAGAAATTCCGTGACGTTCTTTTCGGTAATTTTTACGCGCTCAGCCTCGCCCTCGGCGATTTTTTTCGCAGCCTTTCTTATAAGCGACGCAATCTCGCGCTCAAGGCTTCGAACGCCCGCCTCGCGTGTGTAGCCCGCGATAAGCGCGAGAATACCACCGTCGGTTATCGAGAACATTTTTTTCGAAATGCCGTTGCGCTTCAGCTGCTTCGGAACGAGGTGGCGCTTGGCAATATTGAGCTTTTCCGTATCCGTGTAGGTCTTAAGCTCGATTATCTCCATTCTGTCAAGAAGCGGGGAGGGAATACCCTCGTAATTATTCGCCGTAGCGATAAAGAGCG
>JAZNFU010000217.1:0-5893 GCA_045576135.1 Eubacteriales bacterium | reverse complement strand
GGCCGAGCTTCTTTCCGGACTTGAGCTGACGAAAAGATCGGTGACCGGAAGCTATACCGCAGGGAGTGAGGTGGTGTACGTTGTAACGCTGTCTAATATGGGCGCTGTTCCTTACAACGCATTAACCGTGACCGACGATCTCGGTGCATACGCACTGTCGGGCGGTGCTACCGTAGTTCCGCTGACTTACGTTGAAGGCTCTCTGTTGTATTATCTCAACGGAGTCTTGCAGCCCGCGCCTGCGGTAAGCGCGGTGGGCAACCTTTCTATTGAAGGTATAAATTTGCCGCCTAACAGCACGGCAACCTTTATCTACACGACGAAATCCAACGAATTCGCTCCTATATCAACGGGTTCGCTCATAACGAACACGGTGACTACCAACGGCGGAATCGGGATTGGCGAGATTACGGCAACCGCAACCGTGGGCGTTCTTGAAGCTCCCGAATTGACCATAGCAAAAGCGGTTTGCCCGGCGGTGATTAACGATAACGATAGAGTGACCTATACCATTATCGTCCAAAATCTCGGAAACGTTCCCATCAATGCGACGGACGGCGTTGTCATAAGCGATACCTTTAATCCGGCTTTGTCCGAGCTTACCGTGGAATTGAACGGTGCGGCATTAGAGGAAGGAACGGGGTACACCTACGACGCTTCAAGCGGCGAGTTCGCAACGGTTGACGGTGTCATAACCGTACCCGCGGCAACCTATACTCAGGACCTCGCAACCGGTACGATAACGACCACGCCCGGTGTAACCGTGCTTACCATTACCGGCAGAGTTTAGCTTAGCTCTCCGCTCAGCTTGGTTTTGACTCGCCAAGTAAAAACGAAGGTGTCGGTTGTTACGCAACCGCAATGAAATGAATCCCGTTTGGATTCTTAAAATACAGGCTATGCGTGCTTGAAATTCGCCGTGGATGAATGAAACGCCTGTGGGCGTTGGGCAGGTTTAGCTGCTGCAAAACCGAAAGGAGTACGGTCGTTTTCGTTCGTACTCCTTTTTACACGCCTCGTCTTCGTTTTGCTGAATTTTTAGCGAGAAAGCTCATTTTTCGCGTGTGCGGTTATATTTACCGGAGAAATTACCAAGTTTTGCTTTAAATTGGGGCAAAAAAGGGAATTTAAGGTTTATTTAAAGTTTTCGCTCGTAAAGGATTGAATTTTGCGAAAAAAGTGTTATAGTGGAATAGTGCTTGGACGAGTTCTCAGGCAAGCGTTCGGACAAGCTTTACGGCGAGTGTTCGATGCGCCATTCAGAATTTCGTTCGTGCCTGTAAGTCAAAATCAAAATACACGCGGGGGATATTATGAATTCCTTTGAAAAATTGTTAACTTTTTCCAAAAAACAATGACGACACCGTCTGAGTGGGGCGCGTGGCATATAATAAGCATTCTGCTGACCGCGCTGGCGTGCGTGGGCTTCGGCTTTCTTATGAGGCGGGCGTCGAACAAGGCTCTTCGCGTGTTTCTCGCGGTGTGGGGCGTGGTGCTTATACTCCTTGAGATAATGCGAGAGCTTGTTTTTGGCTTGAGCGTTGCGGGGGAGGTCGCCACCTGGGACTACTCGTGGTTTCTTTTTCCGTTCCAATTCTGCTCGATGGTGCTTTACACGTCGCTCATTGCGGGAATCATACGGCCGTCGAGGCTTCAGAAATACTTGCTTTCCTTCCTTTCGACGTTTTGTATGCTTGCGGGATTTATAGTGATGCTCGTGCCCTCGCAGGTGCTCTGTCACTTCACCTTTATAAACGTGCAGACGATGGTACACCACGGCGGAATGCTGGTTATCGCGACGGTAGTTCTTTCCTCCGGACACGCAAGGCTTGATTTTAAAAACGTTTTGCAAGGCTTTGCCGTTTTCGCGGTGTGCGCCGTCACAGCCCTTGCTCTCAACGTTGCGGCGGTGAAGATTTTCAATATACGGGAAACCTTTAATATGTTCTACATATCCCCCTATTTCGACTGTCCGATGCCGGTATTCAGCGCGATTTACAAGGCTGTACCGTATCCTGTATTTCTGCTTCTGTATCTCGTGGGCTTCGTCGGCGGCACTTGCCTCGTCGTATACCTCGTAAAGCTTTTCAAGCTCCTTGTCAAAATGATAAGAGTGCGGTGGAATAGAATCGAAGCTGTATAAAAATAAAAAAAGGGGCTGCGCTTTTAGCGTGATTTCCTTAACGGACAAATCACGCTAACTAAGTTTGCCCTTTGGGCAAGTGAAGTTATCTTCGATAGTGAAGTTCACTTCGTGAGTGAAGTTTCGCCTGACGGCGAAGTAATGGGCAAACTTAACTTCACTTGTGCGTAGCACAAACTTCACTGCGCAGCAACTTCACTTTTGCGATAGCAAAAAACTTCACCAACAGAAAAAGAGCAGACACATAAGGTTTTTATGCCTTGCGTGTTTGCTCTTTCTGTCGTTATAAGGGTTTGGGCTTAGCCCATTTGCGTTTGACCGGTCAAATGCGATGCTTGCACTTAACGGCAGTTTTCAAATTCTCCGATAAGAACATCACCCATTTGGGCGCAGTACCTTTTGCTTTTTTTGTGTAACTTGATTTTTTGCTCGATTTTGCTAAGCTTTGTTTACTTAACGGTGATTACGAAGGTCGTGCTGATTGAATCATCAACCGAGAACCAGAGCTTGTAGTAGTACTCGGATTCGCCATCGGGAAGTGTCAGCAGATCACCCGGAATATTAATTTCAAAGAAGTAAATGCCGAGCGACTCGTTATATACTATCTCGTAATCGTAAATAGGCTCTACCGACGAGCCGACTATCGAAATCTGCTCGGGGTCGAAATCGACGTTGGTCGCAACGTATACCGTCGTATCGCTGTCCGCCTCGGTTGATACACCGGTCGGGCGGTTTATGGTTTTATCAACCGTCGTCGTGTCGGTGTAAAGACCGTAGAACGCACCAAGCTCCTGCTCGCACTCGTAGGTAGCAAGATGGGTTACGCCGTCGACGAGCAGAGCGTATAAATCTACGGTTACGCTTGTCGTGGTGCTGTAGTAATCGTATCGCATCTGAATGGGAAGACAAACGTCGTAAAGGTAGGTGTTTATCTCGGTTGAGTGCGCGTAGCCGGTATAATATTCTCCGTTATAAATAATGTAGCTCGTGCTTACCGCCGTCGAATAGGTAATCTTGAAGTATGCCTTTCCGTTGGCGCTGACGTACATCAGATTGTTTTCCACGAGCGCGCCGGTTTCGTCGTTGTAAACGTAAAGTATTTGGGGTGTGCCATCGCTCTCGCCGCCGTTATCGGTGGGGTTATTGCAAGCGTCGCAAAGACCGTCGCCGTCGTAGTCGTAGCACTCCTCACAGACGGGCGGATATATCTCGCCGCCCTCGCCACCGGGGTTTTCGTTAAGCGTGATATAGAGGTGACCTATCTGCGTGCAATACGCGCCGTTGTAGGCTGTAACGTAGCAGATAAGGCTCGTGGTATACTCGTTTAATCCGCTGACGGTGACGGTTGCGCGGTAGCCGTGCTCGGTGAGCTCCATCTCGAGCGTATCGCACTCGAAGCTCATACCATCAACCTCAAAGAGCACTCTCGTTGTGGGCATATTGAGGAATACGGAGATTTCGTATTCACCGTTTGCCGCCTTATCGACGTAGCCGTTTGTGGTAGTGGTCACTCCGTTTACCTCAACGACGTCGCAGATGCGGTATTCCTGCTTGACGAAATCTATGCCAAATGGAGCCACTATCGAATTGTAGTCCTGCGTGGAGGCGCCGCAATAGGTGTAGTGTACGGTGAGGTTATTAGTCGAGTCGGGTGAGAACATACCCGCATCCGCAAAGGTTACGGTGTAGAGGTAGTAACCGTACTCGTCGATATAATCCCAATCGCACTCTAAAACGTAGATTTCCGAGCTGTCGTCTTTTCTGAGAGCTATATCCCCTACCTCCTCGGTGAGCGCGAACTGAATGGTGTAGTATTCGCCCGCGGGGAGTGTGGGAGCCACGGTCGTAATTTGACCGTCAATTATCACGCCGAGATAATCGGGTGGGGTTTCGGGAATGCACTCGGCGAACATCATAGCGGAAAGTCCGTTTACATATCCGTTGGAGTAGGTGAAGCTTATTTCTTCATTAGTGAACAGTCTGTCGGGTGCCGCAAGCTCGGCTGAATATACGTATCCGCTAAAGTCCTGCGAGTATAGCTCAAACTCGAACTGATTGCCGAGGAAGAAGAAGTTTTCAATGGTTACCTCGGTGTTGAACTTGAGGTAGAGCGTGAAGTCCTCGCCGTAGGTGAGCTGTATCGTATACGCTTCAAAGAAGCTATCGCCCGAGCTGAGTGAAGCTCCGATAAAGCAAGGACTAAAGATTTCGTTATAATTCGGGAGCATCAGCGTGCATACGTCACAGTAGCCGTCGTAGTTTTCGTCCTCGCACTTTTCGCAGGACGAGCCGTTCATCATAGCGTAGCACTCGTCGCAAAGTCCGTCGCCGTCGTAGTCGCAGCACTTCTCGCAAGCGGGAGGCGTCGTGCCGCCGTTATCCGTGGGATTCTTGCAGGTATCGCAAAGTCCGTCGCCGTCGTAGTCGTAGCACTTTTCGCAAGCGGGAGGCGTCGTGCCGCCGTTATCCGTGGGATTTCCGCATTCGTCGCAGACGCCGTCGTTGTCCTCGTCAACGCACTCGTCACAGGGCTTTGCGCTTACTATGATTTCGAACAGATCCTCAAAGTAGTAATAAAGGTCGAGGCTCGGTCCGTAGAGGGTGTGCAGCGTCAGCGTATCCGCACCGGGATAAGCGTAATACATCGAGAGATGCACGGTGAAAATACCGCCCTCGTAAGTGGTGTCCAAAACCGTTATGAATCCGTAGTCGAAGGATACGTAATTCGGGAAGATAGGACCGTCAAAGTGAAGGTAGATATCCTTGGTTATCGTTTCGGACTCTATTTCGGTGACGGTAAGACCGTCGAATAAGTGCTCGGGGTTGCCGTCCTCGGATGCACCGATGTAGTTCGGTGTTTGCAGATTTTTCGTCACGTTGACCCAGATATTCGAGCGTATATTCGTGTGGTAGGTTAAATCAAAAGCGAATTTTTCGCATATCGTCGGCTCGCTCACCGTATAGGTTACGGGGACTATATACTTGCCGTCATAGACGTAGCCCTCGCCGTAGGTGAAGCTGCCGCCCGCCTCGCAGGTAAGCTCTACTGAGCTTGGCACGCCCGAAAAGGCAAGATAGAATTTGTAGCTGCTCGCGCCGTCGAGAACGAAAATAGTGTTCTTAAATTCGCCACGCTCGGACACCGCCGCACCGTGACAGATAAGGTGGTTCTCGGGTACTATTTGCGAGCCGTCGTCCACACCGCCCGAGAAGCTGTACTCAGCGCCGCAGATATCGCAACGGTTATCGCCGGTGGCGTCGAAGCATCTCGTTTTCAAATCACCGCACTCGTCGCAGAGGTGGTCGTTATTGACGTCGGTGCAATTCGTCGTGCGCGAGCCGCCGCAGAATTCACAGCGGTGGTCGCCGTCGCCCGCGTCGTCCATACAGCTATGGAATTCGCTGCTCTCGTTACCGACCTCGCCCTCGGTGATTACCACCGTAGCGGCGTTTTTGTAGGTCGCGAGCTGTCCTTTGTCGTAGTAGCCGTAAAACTCAAGGGCGGTCGTGCCGACTATCGCCCAGGTGAGCGGATAGCGCACGATATAGCAGCCGTCCTTTTCGTAAATCTTTACGCCAACTCCGGAGATGTTGTCGCCGTAAAATCCGTCGGGGCAGATGGTTTTATCGAGTATAAAGTAAATAAATGTTGGCACGTCGTCGGTGCTGAGCGTTATAGTGCTATCGAAAACGGTGGTGCTGCCGGTCGTGTTGACACCGAGAAGATTCGGCTTTTCACCGTTCGGCACG
>JAZNFU010000216.1:0-1841 GCA_045576135.1 Eubacteriales bacterium | reverse complement strand
TTCCTCTATCGCATCAGAGAGCATCTGCATAAGCATACTCCGTATATTCAGCATCGAATTTATCTCGCTTATCGACTCGCGCACCTGCCGTATATCCGCGCGTATCTCGCCGAGCGAACGGTATATATGTCCGCCCTCACCCTCGTAAGCGTTCGTTCCAACGTACGTTTTTATCACCCCCTCAATCACCTGTCAGGTTATATTTTCAAGCAAAAGTTACTTGTTGCGTGACTATAATAGCACATAAAAAGTAACTTGTCAAGTGATTTTTGAATATTTTTTCAAAAAACTATTGCATAACAAGTTACTTTGTGTTATAATGAGTACAAACTTTAAAGTAAAGAGGTGTATTTTATGATAGCTTCAAAACTGAAAACCTTAAGAAAGACCAAGAAAATGACGCTTGACGAGCTTGCACATAGGGTAGGCACGAGCAAGCAGACGATACACAGATACGAAAACGGAGTTATCACGAACATTCCGCACGATAAAATCGAGGCGCTTGCCACAGCGCTTGGAGTTTCGCCCGCCGACCTTATGGGCTGGGAAAACTCTACCTTTAATAATATAATACCGCTGTCGATAAAGAAGCTTCCGATACTCGGAGCTATCGCCTGTGGCGAGCCTATTTACGCCGCCGAGGAGCACGAAAGCTTTGCCGCCGCGGACAGACACATTGACGCGGACTTTTGCCTTATCGCAAGCGGCGACTCTATGACGGGCGCGAGGATATTCGACGGTGACATCGTGTTTATACGCTCGCAAAACAGCGTTGATAACGGCGAGATTGCCGCAGTTATCATAAACGACGAGGCGACACTGAAGCGCGTATACTACTACCCCAACGAGCAAAAGCTGATACTCAACCCCGAAAACCCGAAATACGCCCCCCTCGTTTATATCAAGGACGAGCTTGACTCGATAAAAATTATCGGAAAGGCAGTCGCCTTTCAAAGTGCGGTCCTCTGATGCGCGCCGCGCCCAACGTCCAAAGCACCGCGCTGTGAAGCAAGGTGCACCCCACGTTCAAAACGCGGTCATATAAAACGCGCCACGCCCCGAATTCGTACCGAACGGTTTTCCAAAAATCGCAAAAGCTTTCAGTAGTACTGAACGAAATTACCGAATACAGTAAAAGCTTTCAGTAGTCCTTAATAAAAAATAAAAGCGTTGCCTTGCCAAGCGTGCGGGTGACGCTTTTTTCGTTCGATATAAATGGTAAATATTGTAAAATATTGTTTTTTGCTGTTGACATCTGCTTGTTGTAGCACAAACTCTAAAAAATGTCAAGTATTTGCAATCAAAAGCATAAACTTTTATTTTTATGGTAGTTTTTGCAATCAATAGCATAAACTTTTATTTTCAGGGGAGTTTTTGCTATTTCAAATCAGGTTGATATCGGCTAAAGCGGAAAAAGAAAACGAAATACCGATAAAAATGGAGAAAACCTGCCAAAACGGCAGGTTTTCAACACTAATACTTATTCAAAGCTCTTTTCCGGCTTCCCACAGAGCATTCATAAAAACACCCTATTTCGTTTTCCTTTATGCCCAAAGACAACCGAGCCGACGAGTTGAGTTTGGAGCAGAATTTTTCGTTCTCGCCCGAAGGCGTACAAGAGTACGACGAGAGGAAAGAGAACGGAAAAAGAAAACGAAATACCAATAGAAACGAAGAAAACCCGACGCGAAGGTCGGGTTTTCAACTCTATTACTTTTACATAGTTAATTTCCGGCTGTTAGCATAGCAATCCGCAACGACACATTTCGTTTTCGTTTATGCCCAAAGACAACCGCGTCGGCGAAGTGGGGTTGGAGCAGAAATCCTCGGCTGACGAGCGA
>JAZNFU010000215.1:0-4774 GCA_045576135.1 Eubacteriales bacterium | reverse complement strand
ACGTTTCCTTGGGCTCGGTAACCGTTGCGATACTCTACCCCGTCGTTTTACACGGCATCTTCCAGGTTATGTTCGGCACTACGATGCCCGGTCTTACCGCGCTTTCGGCTATAATCGCCGCGATAATCATCGTATGGTGCCACAGAAAAAATCTTGAGCGCATCTCGAATCGCACGGAAAACAAAATATCATTCAAGAAGAAAGCGCCGAAGACAGAGGCGCCCTTGGAAGACGGCGGCGATGAAGAATAATTTTTTACACCTTACGGTATCGGCTTTTGAAAAGCAAGCAATCAAAAGGCTCGTCTTTTCAAAGCCGAAGACTTCCGAAATATCGAAGGTCAGCGGCCGTATGTGCGCGCACAGAGGGCGCAATATTATCTCATTCGAATATTCTTTGCCGGGGAATACGGTTTCACACAAAAACGTCACCGAGGGCGAGCTTTCAAAATTACTGACGGAGCTTCTCGGCGAATACTCTCAGGCAAACCTCATCACGACTCTCGGCGATGCGGAATGGAAGCTATCAAAGCGTGGCAGCGAGGTCATACTCGGTTACGATGCGCTGATGCGAAAGTTATCGGACGTAAAGCCGAATTTTGAAGCGGCAATAGAAGCGCTTGACAATCAAAAAAACAGAATTTTGAAGGGCGGCGAGGATTTTCTCATAAAGCTCGGTATCAGCGATGCCGGCGGACGCGTCCACGATAAAAAGCAGGCGAAGTTCAGACAAATTTGCCGTTTTCTTGAGCATATAGACGAGATATACGGCGAGCTTCCGGAGCAAAAGCCGCTAAAAATATACGATTTGTGCTGCGGAAAAAGCTATCTCAGCTTCGCGGTGTACTATTATCTCGTAAAGCTTAAGGGCAGAGAGGTTACGCTTATCGGAGTCGACTTGAAAAAGGACGTGATAAGCTGGTGCGAGCATACCGCCGCCTCGGTCGGCTTTACCGGTATGCGTTTCGTTTATGACGATATTACGAACGTCGACAAGTCCGAAAAAGTGGATATGGTAATCTCCCTGCACGCTTGCGACGTAGCTACCGATATCGTGCTTGACACAGCCGCAAGGCTTGAGGCACAGGTAATATTGAGCACCCCCTGCTGCCACAAATATCTAAACGGAAGGGTTAGCAACGAGTCGCTGTCGTTCGTTACGAAACATCCGCAGCTTTCAAACAAGCTATGCGAGGCGTTTACCGACGCTATACGCTTAGCGCGGCTGAAAACCTACGGATACTCGGTTTCGGCAAAAGAGCTTACCGACCCCGAAAACACGCCTAAGAATACACTTCTCGTCGCGGTGAAGCGCCGCTTCGCAGACGCTAAGCTGAAAGTATATAAAGAGCAGTACGATGCCATTCTTTCATTTGTTCTGGGCGACAAAAAAGACGAATATTTGACAAATATATAAACAAAGGTTTGCATATTTATGGTTTTTATAACAAATTCCGCAGAAGAAACCGAGAAAATCGGTGAAAGATTATGCGAGGCGTTTCTCCGTAGCGGTATTAAAAAAGCCTTTATTTCGATGGAAGGCGAGATGGGAGTTGGCAAGACGGCGTTCACACGCGGATTTGCAAGAGCGCTCGGTATCGGCGGCGTCAAGAGTCCAACCTACACGGTGGTCAACGAATACCACGGCAGCGCCAACGTGTATCACTTTGATATGTACAGAATAACCGACCCCGACGACCTGTACTCGATAGGATACGACGAATATATCGAAAAGGACGGCTACTGTATTGCCGAGTGGAGCGAGAATATCAGAAGCGAGCTTCCGAGTGACAGTATAAACGTCAAAATAGAACGCATACGAGATTTTGAAAATCAGCGAAAAATAACCATTTCGGACGGTATTGATATATGATTGTATTGGCTTTTGAAAGCACCGCGCGGGCGGCAAGCGTTGCTGTGTGCGACGAGCAAAGAGTGCTCGGCTGCTACGATATAGATAACGGACTTACGCACAGCGAGCTTTTGCTCCCTATGGCAGAGCAGCTGATGAAAACGCTTGGTCTTTCTTTTTCGGACGTTGAGCTTTTAGCCTGCACCACGGGTCCCGGCTCGTTTACCGGTGTAAGAATAGGCACGGCGCTCGTAAAGGGGCTCGCGCTTGGCAAGAATATCCCGTGTGTCGGAGTATCAACGCTCGAATCCCTTGCCGAAAACTTATCGGGCATTGACGGAGTCGTGGTTCCGGTTATGGACGCAAAGCGCGGGCAGTTTTACACAGCCGTGTTCGTATCGAACGATAACGAGCTGACACGAATGACCGAGGATATGGCGATTAGCGCCCGCGAGCTTTCCGAGCGGTTATCGGAATACGAGGGCAAGCCTATATATCTCGTCGGTGACGGATACGCTCCCGCCGTGAGAGCACTTTGCGAGCTTGGAGTCTTGGTATGCAACACGCCGAAGCTCCTTTTGAATGAAAGCGCCGCAAGCTGTGCGGCGGTCGCGCTGAGAAAATACAAAGCGGGCGACTACACGACGGACACGGCACTCGCACCCACCTATCTCAGAATGCCGCAGGCAGAAAGAGAAAGACTTGAAAGAGAAAAACAAAAACAGGAGAATGAACAAAATGGATAAGAGAATTATTTACATAGGCGCAGACAGCGCAGGATTTACTCTCAAAGAAGAGATAAAGGAATATCTTAAGGGACTCGGCTATGAGGTGCACGATATGGGAACGGATTCCACAGCCTCCTGCCACTACCCCGAATTCGCAAGTGCCGTATGCAAAAACGTACAGAAAAACCTTGACGGCTCGTTTGGAATACTCGTTTGCGGCACCGGAATAGGTATGTCTATGTGTGCAAACAAGCATAAGGGAATCCGCGCGGCACTCTGCTCTGACACTTATTCCGCAAAAATGACCAGAGTACACAACGATGCAAACGTTATGTGTATGGGCGCAAGAGTTATCGGCTCCTGCCTTGCGCTTGAAATGGTAGACGCGTTTCTCGGTGCAGAATACGAGGGCGGAAGGCACCAGATAAGAGTCGATATGATGATGTCACTTGAAAAATAATTTTTCAACGAAGCATCAGAAATATCAGCTTCAGCACCATCTGCAAAGCATCAAAAAAGCACGGTTTTTCGTCAAAAAACCGTGCTTTTTTCGTTGATTTGTTATATTTTCGCTATTTCCGAGGCACCCACGGCTCAAAGCGTACATATTTTTGCAATTGCGTCGTTGCCAAAAATCAGCTTACCCTGCTCTTTTATATACGGAACGAGCTTTTCGGGCAGCCGCTGAGCGAATTCGCAAAGCTTAGATATCTCGCAAAGATTTCCCGCCTGACATTTTTCCTCTGCGTAAAGGAAATATGCGCCGTCTATGTAATAGACCTGACTGTTAATATCCTGCGAGCGCATACTTTTAGCGCCCAAAATCAAGCTGTCCAAGCTTTCGAATTTATAAAGCCTTGAAACGTTTGAAAGCATAGTCACGTTGCTTGAATCCGTAATTGCCTTTATATCGCTTTTCGTCAGCGTTCCGAGCTTGGTTACGAAAAGCTCGCCGCCACCGTCGCGTGACGGATATAGCTGTATTAAAACCTTATCCTTTTCGGTGTCAAATCCAACCTCCGCCGAAGCAACCGAAAGTATTTCCCTAAATGCACGCCGCGTCGCTATGCTGTCACTCTCCGTAGCCGTCGCGTCAAGCTTGTATTTCTTCATATCCTCCTTGTCGAGAATAGCCTTAAGCTTAGTTTTGCTTACTACTAAAAATTCCACTGTAAACCTCACGTTATTTATTTGCATTAATATTATATATGAAAATATGCGACAGCGCCACTCCAAATGTTATGAAATCGCGGGATAAAATGGTAATTTTCAAAGAAAAAAGGGCCATTATGAGTTATTTTCCGATATTTTCTTGCATTTTTCGTTTTTTCTTCCGGGGTGTTTTTAAAAAACACTTGATATTTTCCTTCATTTATGGTAAACTTTTATCGGTGAGTTCGAAACCATCCTCACCCCGACTATTCGGTAAAAAACAAAACTACGGAGAAAAACCAATGAAAAGAAAAATCCACTACCTTACCAGAGGTGCGGCTGTCGCCGCACTTTACGTGCTTCTCACCTATATATCCGCCTTATTCGGTCTTGATAAGGGTGCTGTACAATTCCGACTGTCCGAAATGCTTTGTATCCTTCCCATTTTCATTTCCGAAGCGATACCCGGACTTTTCATCGGCTGCTTGTTGGCAAATCTTTCTACCGGCGCGCTTATATGGGACGTTATTTTCGGAAGCGTGGCTACTCTTATCGGAGCGACGGGAGCAAGATTTTTACGCAAGCTTCCCAATAAGCTCGCCCCGCTTGCCACTCTGCCCACCATTTTGTCTAACGCAATAATCGTTCCTCTCGTGCTCAAATACGCATACGGCGTACCCGACCTCATACCGCTTATGATGCTTACGGTCGGACTTGGCGAGTTGGTTACCGCGGGCGTGCTTGGTGCTTGGCTTTACTATTCATTGAAAAAAAGCGGATTTTTCAATTAACTGTCAAAAAACCGCGAACGAGAGATGCAAAAATGCACCTCTCGTTTTCTTTTGGGATTGCTATATTTAACGACCCCTAAATCAAATTTTCTTATTCGGTAAGGCTTCGCATAGCTTCGCCGAATCTTTGGAAATGCACGATCTCACGCTGACGCAAGAATTTGACTACGTCGTTGACGTCAGGGTCATCCGAAAGTCTGAGAATGTTATCGTAGGTCACTCTCGCCTTCTGCTCTGTTACTATCACGTATT
>JAZNFU010000214.1:0-3986 GCA_045576135.1 Eubacteriales bacterium | reverse complement strand
CACCGCAAAGAAGCTCCCTCATATTCTCTATCTGAGTGCCGTCCGAGCTTGTGCGGCGCTTGTTAAATATCATTCCGAATCTCTCGTCAACGCAGACTATAAGCTTCATAAAATCCTCCTATCCTCTCTTTATATTATTCTAGCACGCGCGAAATATAAAGTCAATATTTTACATAGAATATCGACTTTCGATTGCCGTTATATTGACTGATATAAAATATTGTGGTAAAATATAAGTAAAGAAAAGCAAAAAGGAGCGTACACGATATGAAAATAGCCATTCTCGGCGCAGGCACCTGGGGAACGGCGCTTGCCGCCCTGCTCACAAACAACGGACACGACACGGTGCTTTGGTCTGCCATCGGTGAGGAAATAGATGCACTATCAAAGACGCACACGCACAAAAATCTGCCGGGTGCGGTACTGCCCGAAGCGCTTTTATACGAAAAGGACTTAAAAACCGCTATCGGTGACGCTCAGCTTGTGCTGTTCGTAGTCCCCTCGGCGTTTATGCGTTCGACGGCAAAGGCCGCTGCGGCATATATAAAGAACGGCGCAGTGCTCGTGAGCGCCGCAAAGGGCATCGAGCCGAAATCGCTGAAAACTATGACGGATATTATAGACGACGAGATGCGCACAGCGGGAAAATCCGATTATAAGCTCGTTGCACTTTCGGGTCCGACTCACGCCGAGGAGGTTGCCGTCGGTCTTCCCACCTCTATCGTATCCGCTTGCGAGGATGAGGAGGTTGCTCTCACCGTTGCAAATGCGTTTTCAAACTCCTATATGAGAGTTTACACGAACACCGACGTTCTCGGGGTTGAGCTTGCGGGAGCATTGAAAAATATCATAGCCTTAGCGGCGGGTATAAATCGAGGAATGGGACACGGTGACAACTCCCAGGCTATGCTTATGACGCGCGGTGCGGCGGAGATAACGAGAATGGGATTGGCAATGGGCTGTAAGCGCCGCACGTTTATGGGCCTTGCGGGCATTGGTGATCTTATCGTCACCTGCACCTCGCGCCACAGCCGCAACAACCGTTGCGGCGAGCTTATCGGAAGCGGTTTAAGCTACGAGGATGCGAGCCGCGAGATAGGAATGGTGGTTGAGGGCTATTATGCACTTGAGGCTACGATGCAGCTCTCCGAAAAATACGGTGTTGAAATGCCGATAACCGCCGCCGTTTACGACGTTATCAAAAACGGAAAGAGCGTAAAAGAGGCGATGCTCGCACTAATGAACAGAAACATAAAAAGCGAGCTTGAAACCTGATTTCACTAAAAAAACAAAAAAGGAATTTGACAACAATTCTTGTCAAATTCCTTTGTTTTTGTATTGTATCAAGTCTTTTAATTTGGTTTATGGAATGTTTTCACAACCTCTATTTTTTCAACGTTAAAGCTCAGGAGCATTTCCACGAGCCTCTCGTCGATAAGCTCGCCGCTGATAACGATAGGCACGGCGGGAGGACAGGAAACGGTCGGTGAGGCACAAATTCTCCCGACGGCACACCTCGTATCCACGAGCTCGCTTTTTGAAAACACGGCGTCCTTTATAGACGCAGCCTTTTTAGGCTCTACCCATTTAGGAATCTTCTCGCACTCGACAGGCTCTCTTTTCTCAAGCGACGATATGGCACGTATAAGGCGTTCAAAATCACGCTCGGTATTTTGGGGTGATACCATAAGCACGGTGTACTCAGTATCGGCAAATTCAACCTCAATCGAAAATTTTCTGAAATGCTCGGCAAGCTCTGCACCGCCGTATCCGAAGTTTCGAGTGTGAAAAACTATTTTCATAGGCTCGGTGAGCTCGGGCGCAAATCCCATATCCGAAAGCTCGGTTTTAATTTGCTCAACACGTCGGCAACAGCGCTTTACGTCGCAAGAATATCCAGCGGAAAGCTCCCCATTGCAAGAATCAAGCGAGCACAGCGTGATATAAGACGGACTCGTCGAAGCGAAGGCGGAAAGCATTTTTCTCGCCGTATCCACGTAATCGGCGTTGGCGCTTTTTGAAATATGAAGGTATGCGCCACCTGTCAAAACCGGCAGAGTCTTATGCGCCGAATCGGCACACATATCCGCACCAAGCGCTATCGGGTGAAGATTTTTTTCGCAGAACGCAAGATAAGCTCCGTGAGCGTTATCCACCAAAAGCGGCACACCGAATTCGTGACAAACCGCAGAAATTTCGGTTATGTCGGACAAATTTCCAAGGTAGTCGGGATAGGTGATATAAACCGCAAATGGAAGCGATTTTGAAAGCAGCTCGCGAAGCGACGTGGCGCTTACGAGGCAACGACAGAAATGGTCGTTGTCGTCCGAGCAAATCCAAGAAATATCAAAATCAAGCTCCGCTGCCGCGTATATCAGCGCCTTATGCGCGTTTCTTGCCGCCACAAGAGTACGGCTCGCACCGTCAGGCGCATTCAAAAGCGCCGTCGCGAGCATCGCCTTTATCGCAAGAGTCGAGCCCTCGGTCGAATAGTAGGTATGCGCCGTGCCGAAAAGCTCGGCTGCGTTTTTCTCGCTTTCCAATATAATACCGTCCGCAGAATAAAGCGTATCAGCACCGCAAACCTCGGTGATATCAAACGACTCTATCCCAAGCGCACCGACACCCTTGTGTCCCGGCATATGAAAGCGTGACACATCGCCCGCAGCATATCCTTTTACAAAATCAAGTATAGGCGTTTTCATCGGTTTTCCGACTCGGCAACGCCAAGCATCACGGCGCACTCTATGCGCTTCTTGAACAGCTCACAGCCGTAGCTGTAAACTCCGCCGACGCTTCCGGTTGCGTGATAGGAATTTGCGGCACATCCACCCGAGCAATAAAGCTTCGCCCAACAGTCACGGCACTCCTCTCTCGAATACGCGTTACAGCCTCTGAATTCGTCCTGAACGACAGTATTCTTCACACCGTCCCATATGTTTCCGAGAAGATATTTGGGGTCACCGACGAACTGATGGCAGGGGTAAAGGTCACCCCAGGGGGTAACAGCCATATACTCCGTACCCGAGCCACAACCCGCAATTCTTTTGTAGATGCAAGGTCCGTTTTTGAGATCAAGCATATAGTGATAGAACGTAAACGGTCTTCCCTCCTCTTTACGCTTTATCATTTCCTTGGCGAGTATCTCGTACTGCTCAAGCAAAACCGGCATGTCCAAATCGGTCAGTGCGTACGGATCGTTGGGCGGGCAAACAACGGGCTCCATACTTAGCTCGGTAAAGCCCAAATCCGCCATATGTAAAATATCATTTACAAAATCAGTATTGTTGTGAGTGTAAGTACCCCTCACGTAATAATTCTTGCCGCCGCGTTTTTCAACAAGACGCAGGAACTTTGGTACTATTTTATCATAGCTTCCCGCGCCGTTGTAATCGCGTCTGAAATGGTCGTGAACGTCGCGCCTGCCGTCAAGGCTCAAAACGACGTTGCTCATCTCACGATTAAGAAAATCGATAACCTCGTCGTCGACGAGCATACCGTTGGTGGTAAGGGTAAAGCGGAAATTCTTGTTATGCTCCTTCTCAACGCTTCTTGCGTATTCTACAAGCCTCTTTACAACGTCCCAGTTCATAAGAGGCTCGCCGCCGAAGAAGTCAACCTCAAGGTTTCTTCTCGTTCCCGAATTTTCGATAAGAAAATCAAACGCACGCTTTCCTACCTCAAAGCTCATAAGAGCACGCTCGCCCTGATACTTACCCTGACTCGCGAAGCAATATGAGCAATTAAGATTACAGCTGTGTGCAACGTGAAGACAAAGCGCCTTTACCACGTTGGTATTATTCTTGAAGCTGTATGCGAGTGACTCATACTTATCCTCCGAGAACAGCTTTCCTGCCGCCTCAAGCGCCGCAACGTCGTCAAGGCACTCTGCGATTTCCGCTTCGTTAACCACCTCGTTATCCCCATAGCGCTCAAGAATGATTTTCGTTATTTCCTCACGGCTCATGTCCTTATACATAGCGATA
>JAZNFU010000213.1:0-11406 GCA_045576135.1 Eubacteriales bacterium | reverse complement strand
CCGCCGGCAAAGGCAAGCGCAAACGGCAGTATAGCCTCAGAAAGACTGACGGCAAAATATCCGATAAAGGTTCCGACGACCTCAACCGCACCCGTAATCAAGGCGATAATGAAGGTTCTTTTTTTGCTGACGCCCGCGGCTATCATAGGTGCAATTATAACCATACCCTCAGGGATATTCTGAAGCGCGATTCCCGCGGCAACGGTTATTGCCTGTATCACGTTACCCTCGGTTCCACAGCTCACGCCCGCCGCAATTCCCTCAGGCAGATTGTGTATGGATATTGCAATCACGAAAAGGAGAACGCGGTTGAGCTTTTCGGTATTATCCGGATGGCTCTCTTGATCCACCCCCGCCATTTTGTGCAAATGCGGCACAAGCTTATCAACGAAATTAAGCGTCAGCGCTCCGGCAAAAACGCCCGCCACGCACACGGCAACCGCACCCCAACCCTCGCCGTATTCAAGCGATGGAAGAATTAGTCCGCCGACAGCAGCCGCAAGCATTACGCCTGCCGCAAAGGAAAGAATTATATCATTGAATTTATGCGAGGGATTTTTGAATAAAAATCCGAAAAGCGCGCCCACGACCGTTGCGCCGCCTATGCCGAGCGCAGTTAAAAATACGTCTAACATAACGTCACCGTCCAACAATCAAAGAGAAAGTTTTTACACGGAAAAAATATTACGCCTTCCAAAGAGAATGAAGATTGCAGTAAGCGTAAACAGCCTCTACCTCATCACCTTCGCAGATAGAGAAACATACCTCGGGCTTATCGCCGGGGTTAAGCTGCTTTCTCTGATTACCGCACTTAGTCTGCAATGAAACCCACTCGATATAATGCTCCTCGGTCATAGGATGCTCCACAGAGCCGACGGTAACCTTTACGCAATTTCCGTCTATCTCATAAACAGGAATGTGCTTCTCGCGCGATGCGTCAACAGTGCCGGGAACAATCTCGGTCATCTTCTGACCGCAGCATACGACAGGAACGCCGCTTTCCTTAACTATGGCGATAATGTTACCGCACTTCTCACATACAAAAAATTTCTGTTTCATAACAATATTCTCCTCTTTATTTTATAAATTTTAAAAAGCTTTTTGATAATTCGATTAACGCGCAATGACGGGTAAAATCATTTCGGTTTTTCTCCGTACTGCCCAATTTCCAATACGCTTACGTTTCAAATTATACAACAAAAATATCGAAAAGTCAAGACTTTTTAGAATAATTCTAAATTTTGATATTTTTTGCCAATAATTACCTAAAACAACCGAAAAAAGCAGGAACATTCGGTGAAATCTGAAATTACAAAGCCATAGATAATGAAAAACGGCAAATTACCGCAAGTGCCAACCGTCATTGATAAACGGAAAATTTTTATATTAATGCCAACAATAACTATTGAAAAACGATTGTAAATATGTTAAAATAATTGCAACAGCTATTTATACCTACAGGAAGGCAGAAAATGAAGATTACGAATGATATTAAATACATCGGAGTAAATGACCGCAAGAGCGATTTATTTGAGGGTCAGTATATAATTCCAGAGGGAATATCATATAATTCCTATGCAATAATTGATGAAAAAATTGCCATAATGGATACGGTTGATAAAGCATTCGGTGACGAGTGGCTTGAAAATATCAGACGCACCCTCGGCGACAGAGTGCCCGATTATCTCGTTATTCACCATATGGAGCCGGACCATTCGGCTAATATCCTGAATCTCGCGAGCGCATATCCGAGCGTAAAAATCGTGTCCTCGGCAAAGGCGTTTTCTATGATGAAAAGCTTTTTCGACACGGATTTTGCCGAAAGACGAATAATAGTCGGCGAAAAAGATACGCTCTCACTCGGCAAGCACACGCTTACCTTCCTTACGGCACCGATGGTGCATTGGCCGGAGGTTATCGTTTCCTACGACTCGTGCGACAAGATTCTTTTCTCGGCTGACGGATTCGGAAAATTCGGCGCGCTCGACGCCGAGGAGGAATGGGCGTGCGAGGCAAGACGCTACTATATCGGCATCGTCGGAAAATACGGCGCGCAGGTGCAAGCGCTTCTTAAAAAGGCGGCTGACTTGGATATCGAAATAATCTGTCCGCTTCACGGTCCCGTGCTCACCGAAAACCTCGGATACTATATCGGTCTTTACGACAAGTGGTCAAGCTACACGCCCGAGGAAGAGGGAGTCGTTATCGCATACACGTCGGTTTACGGAAACACGAAAGCCGCCGTTATGAAGCTCGCAGAGGAGCTTCGCACACTCGGATGCCCAAAGGTTACGGTAAATGACCTTGCAAGATGCGATATGGCAGAGGCTGTCGAGGACGCTTTCAGATACAGCAAGCTCGTGCTTGCAACTACGACATATAACGCGGATATATTCCCGTTTATGCGCGAATTTATAAACCATCTCACAGAGCGCAATTATCAAAACCGCACGGTCGGCTTTATTGAAAACGGAAGCTGGGCACCGATGGCGGCGAAGATTATGCGAGCTATGCTTGAGGGCTGTAAAAGCATCACCTACACCGAGGGGAGTGTAAAAATACTTTCGGCAATGAGCGAGCAAAACGAAAAGGAAATCGCGGCACTCGCAAAGGAGCTTATATAAAAAGCTATATTTTTTCAGAAAATACGCATAATAATAAAAACTATATTCAAGGAGGATATATTATGAAAAAATACGTATGTGACTTGTGCGGTTGGGAATACGACGAGGCTGTTGGTGACCCCTCCAATAACATAGCGCCCCGCACGAAATTCGAGGACCTTCCCGACGATTTCGTTTGTCCCCTTTGCGGCGCGGACAAGAGCCAGTTCAGCGAGGTTGAATAATTTCAGCCGCGCGAAAGCCTCAATAATTTTCCGGGACTGCCACAAAAAACCGTGGCAGTCCCTCATTTTGACTATGTTCGTTTGCATTATTTGACTTTTTTCAGGATTTTCTCAAGCCGCTTTGTAAGCACGCCCGTCACGGTTCCTATCACGATTCCCGCAACGACGCCCGAAATTAGCAGAGTCGGGAAATAGAAGAACACTCCGAGATTTTCAAGAACAGCCGCCGCCATAAGCGTCTGCCCAAGGTTATGAAACACACCGCCGAGCGCGCTGACGCCTACGGGAGAAAAACGAAGATAACGCTTCGCCAAGGTCATAACTCCGAGCGATGCCAGAGCACCGACGGTACTGTAAAGCAATGACAGCGCACTTCCGAAAAGAAGCGAGGAAAGGCATACGCGCAAAAGCGAAACCAGCAAAGCGGCGGGTGCTGAAAGCATATAGAGCGCGAAAACCGAAGCTATATTGGCAAGTCCGAGCTTGACTCCGGGAATCGCCACGAAAGCAGGCAGAAGCGATTCTATATAAGAAAGTATCATTCCGACCGACACGAGCATAGCAAGCGTCGCGAGCCTTTTCGTATTCATCCCACAGCCTCCTCTCAATTTTCTTTTCGCAAAAGCCAAAAAACGCAGCCGAAATTCCTTATCTTATTTCAACTGCAACTCGATTTGGCAAGCATATAATTTTTTCGCCAACTCTTGAAATTTTCCCCATATTCACGCAGGTTTTATCCGGACAGTCGGCGTGGCTTATATAAGCCTCCCCACCCTCGATAACGAGTCGGTTGCCGTCTTCGATTTCGTAAACCGCGTCTAAGTATAAGGAATACTCTCCGTAAAGCTCGCCGTCAACGGTTACGACGACGGTGCCGCCCTCCTCGGCGAATAAATTTACAAATAAAAAAGAAAGAAATCCCGCAAGAAGCAGTGCGCCGATAGCTACGACTTCTACCGAATGCCGTTTTATCCTATCAAGCACTTTTTTCATAGCGGGATTCTCCGTTTTACAAGGGCGAAATCGCCCGATTTTTATTCAGCCGACCGCGCGGCGCGGACGCCGCCGCACCTGCGATTGCCCCGGCGCTTTTCATATCAGTTTAAATGCTCAAAATGCGCGCCGCACTTGAAATTGCCCTCGTGTATACAATGAACCGGGCACACCTCGCGGCAAGCACCGCAACCTGTACATTTTTCGTAGTCTACCGTAGCAAGATTATCTATAACGGTTATCGCGCCGACCGGGCAGGTTTTTTCACACTTTCCGCACGCGATACATCCGTTTTTACAGAATTTTCTTACCTCCGCGCCCTTTTTCTTGTTATTGCACTTGACGACGACGCGCGAGGTATCGTCTACGAGATGTATGATGTTGTTCGGGCAGATTTTCTGACAAAGTCCGCAGCCGATACACTTTCTCGGGTCTATCTCGGCAACGCCGCGCTCGGTAATACATATAGCATCTCTCGGACAGACGTTTGCACAGTCGCCGTAGCCGAGGCAGGCGAAGGTACAGAAGCGGTCACCCGAATAGCTCATATTGGCAGCCCGACAGGTCTTCGGACCGACGTATTCGTATTTCTTTTCCTCGGGGGCACAAGCACCGTTGCAGGCAACGTAAGCTACCTTCTCGGTAACCTCGCCCGCCTCAACGCCGAGAATTTCGGCAATTTTTTTCGAAACTCCGTCGCCGCCGGGGATACAAAGGTTGGTTTTATCGGCGGTGCCGTCGCACAGCGCCTTTGCATATCCGTCACAGCCCGAAAATCCGCACGCACCGCAGTTAACACCGGGGAGCACATCGCGGACCGCAGGGAGTCTTTCATCTTCCTCACCGACAGCAAAAAACACCGACGCCAAGGTCAGAAGAAGCGCGCACACCGCAGCAATCACGAGAAGGACGAGCATCGGAATCAAAATTGGCATAACCGACACCTCCTTATGCTAAAAGATTTTCTACAATACCGCTGAATCCGAAGAACGCAAGAGATACGATAGACGCCGCGATAAGCGTAATCGGCAAGCCCTTGAAGCTTTCGGGGGCGGGTGAATTTTCTATCCTCGAGCGGACGCCGGCAAAGAGCACCATCGCAAGCAGGAAGCCGAGTCCGACTCCGAGCGAGGAAACCATAGATTCTATAAATCCGTAGCCGTCGGTGATATTGTTTATCGCAACACCCAAAACGGCACAGTTGGTGGTTATAAGCGGAAGATACACACCGAGCGATGCGTGGAGCGCGGGTATGAACTTTTTGAGCGCGATTTCAACGAACTGAACCAGCGCCGCTATAACGAGAATGAACACGATGGTTTGAAGATAACCAAGCTCAAACTCATCGAGAATATAAGTCTGAATAGGCCAGGTAACAGCGGTAGCCGCGAGCATAACGAATATAACCGCGATACCCATACCGCTTGCCTGATTGAATTTCTTGGAAACACCAAGGAAGGGGCAAATACCGAGGAACTTCTGCAAAACGTAGTTGTTCGCAAGCACGCCGCTCATAAGAATAAGAATAAGACTCTTAATATCCATTACGACACCTCCCCGGAATTTTTATCGCTCTGCGCCTCGGCAATCTCAAGCGTTTCGCCGCAAGCCATCTTTCCGCAAACCGCGGCGGACGGACAGCCCTCACAGCTGAAGCTCTTACGCTTGCGCTCGCCGTTTTTAACGCCGGTCTTATTAACGATAGCTATAAGAATACCGAACACGAGGAAGCCGCCGGGCGCTTTCGTTAATATCGGAAGATTATAGTCGATAAGACCGGGTATCTCAAGCCCCGCAAACGTGCCCGCGCCGAACACCTCGCGCACGGTCGCCATAGCCAAAAGCGCAATAAGGAAGCCAAGTCCCATTCCGACACCGTCAAGAAGCGAATCGATAACGCTGTTCTTTCTGGCAAACACCTCGGCTCTGCCGAGAATTATACAGTTTACTACTATAAGTGCAAGGTAAACGCCCATCATATCGTAAAGCGAGGGCAAATACGCCTGCATTACCATCTGCACTACCGAAACGAAGCCGGCAATAACCACGATGTAGCACGGAATACGCACGGTATCGGGAATCAGCCTGCGAAGTGCCGAAATTACCACGTTCGAGCAAGCAAGAACGAGCGTCGCGGCAATACCCATACTGAGCGCCGCTATAACGCTTCCGGTCTGTGCAAGCGTCGGACAGATTCCGAGAACGAGCACGAGAACCGGGTTTTCGGCTATAAGACCTTTGAGGAAAATCCAAAGCTTACCGTTTTTGTTCATCTTCTTTTCCTCCTTATCTTACAAACCGTAACGTACGCGCCGACGCCGACGACGGCGAGGCAAACGATAACGATACCGACTATTCTATGCGTAAGGTTTTCCTCGGTAACGTAAACTAAAGCGTCCTTTACCGCTATCGTAAAGTTGTCTGACGTACCTGTCGCTCCCGACACAAGCTCGGCAACGACTATGCTGTATCTATCCTTGCCGACGAAGCTGGTGACGAAGCTCTCCTGAGGCTCGACGCCGTGTCCGACCGTCCAGGTCAGCATATCGATTTTCTCAATAGCACCGCGTTCGTTTATAACCACGAAGCCTTCGGTTTCAACCGGCACCCACTGCGTAGAGGTTATATTATACGCAACGTAGCTGCCGCTCGCCTCGTGATAGTACAGCCGCTTGAGCGTCGAGGGCGCGCCCTCCTCAAGCGTTAGCTCCTCAACGGCACCTCCAACGTAAGACTCCGCGAGAGCCTTTATCTGTTCATCGGTTTTGGGAAGCTCCGAGCTCGCCGTGCCTCCCGTGCTACCTCCGCCCGACGCCGTAGCATATCCAAGCGCGTACATAGCGTCGATAAGAGCGTTTTTAATCGCGTCCGAGGTCACCGTAGCTCCGCTGTACGTTTGTGCACTCGCTACGCCGCCCGCATTAAGTCCGGCAAATCTGTCGGTATAGCTTTTCATACCCGCCTGACCGTGCGACTCCTGCTCCGAGGTGACGACAGCCTTCGTAATTTTTCCGTCCGCATCAACGCCGACGGTTATGGAAATAACCGAAGCGTATCCTTGGGTCTTGAGTATAACGACGCTACCCATACCGTTTTTCTCTTCGTAAATTGCAACGACGGTATCCGGCGTATCCTCCTCAAAAGGCTCTTCGTCGCCAAACTCGCCACCGGGCATAACCGTCTGCAACGACCGGGTGATTGCCAACGCCTCATTCTCGGCTATCTTTGCCGAGGTTATCACGTTTACAGCCGCCAAAAGCGCGGCTACCACGACACCGATAACGGCGAGTGTGATTATGGGAAATAAGTTCTTCTTGCTAAGCATATCACTTACCTCCCAAGGGACGCTTTGCCGTCCATTTTTCAATATAAGGAGAGAGAATATTCATAAACAGAATTGCGAACGAAACTCCCTCGGGATAGCTTCCGTAGAACCTTATGAGGAAGGTCAAAAGTCCGCATCCGAACGCAAATATCATCTTTCCCGTACGGGTTATCGGAGAGGTAACGTAATCGGTTGCCATAAATACGGCTCCGAAGATAAGACCGCCCGAAAGTACGTCGGCAAGAGCTACGGCAAAGCTGTTCTCGGCGATAACCGAGAAGACGAATACCGTGCCGACGTAAATAAGCGGCACGTCAACCTTTATAACGCGGCGCGCCACGAGATAAATAAAGCCGAGAAGCAGAGCGAGAGTACAAGTTTCGCCAATAGCTCCGGGATAATTTCCAAGAAACAAATCAAGATAGGACGGTGAGCCGTACTCGGTTGCAAGCGGCGTTGCGCTCGTCACGAGCTCGGCAAATTCGTCACCCTTTATCACGATATTTTTGATAGCGCCGGGGATTGCACCGCCGCTTACCGTAGAGGCGAAGGAAATTACCAAAACGGCTCTCGCGGTGATTGCGGGGTTGGCAAAGTTACAGCCTATACCGCCGAAAAGGCACTTTACGACAACGATGGCGAACACCGCGCCGATAACGCACTGCCAAATCGGAACGGCGGCGTGCAAATTAAGACCGAGAATTACACCGGTAACGAGCGCCGAAAGATCGGTTACCGTATTTTCCTTCTTAACCGCAAGGTCGAAAAGAAATTCCGCACCGACTGCAGTAGCAACGCAAACGGCTACTACCAGAAGCGCTCTGAAGCCGAATATCACCGTACCGGCTATAAGCGCGGGGCAAAGCGCAATCAAGACGTCGAGCATTATCCTCTGCGTCGTTGCAGACGAGCGAAGATGAGGGGACGAGGACACGATAAGCATTTTATTTTCCATATTTCTCCCCCTCCTTATTTCTTATTCTGAGCCGCTGAATACTCGCGCAGCTCCGCTTTTGCAAGTCTGTTCGTTTCAACCAAGGGCCGCTTCGCAGGGCATACGAACGAGCAGCTTCCGCACTCTATGCAAAGCATAATCTTTGCAGCGTCAAGGCGCTCGGCGCGCTCGGTATGGCTATCGATATTCATAGCCCTCGCATACGCCGTGGGGTTAAGCCCCATAGGACAGATGCCCACGCATCTGCCGCAGTGTATACAAGCGGTTTCCTTCGCTATCATCGACTGCTCGCGTGAGAGCGCGGTGACCGCATTCGTGTTTTTCATAATCGGGTCGTCAAGCGAGCACATAGCAACGCCCATCATCGGTCCGCCGTAAAGAATTTTACCCGGCTCGCACTTAAATCCGCCCGCAAGCTCTGCAAGCTCGCCGACACGCGTTCCAATGGGTACGATAAGGTTCTTCGGCTCCTTTACCGCGCCGCCGTCAAAGGTTACGCACTTCTCAACGAGCGGCATACCCGTTTCAGCGTATTTGGCAAGAAACGCCACCGAGGTAATATTCATAATAAGCACGCCGACGTCGGACGGAAGCTTACCCTCGGGCACCTCGCGCCCGGTGGTGTTATATATGAGAATTTTCTCACCGCCCTGAGGATAGGTATCGGGAAGCGACGTAACGGTAACTCTTTGCATATCTGCGAATTCCGCCGTCAGCTTCTCCACCTGCTCGGCTTTGTTTTTCTCTATACCGATAATTACGTCCGCATCTATGAATCGGGTGAGAAGCTCTATGCCCCCGCGAACGTATCGGATATCGTCCATCATAGTTCTCGTGTCCGAGGTGATGTACGGCTCGCACTCCGCGGCGTTTATTAAAATCTTGTCGATATTCGAGCGCTTTACACCGTCAATTTTAACGTGAGTGGGGAATCCCGCGCCGCCAAGACCGACGAGTCCGGATGCCAAAACGGCGGCACTAAGGTCGTCAATCGACTCAATCTTCGGCACGGAAATATCCGGGTCGGGCGTCATAAGTCCGTCCGACTCTATAACGATAGCACCTACGGTGCGTCCGCTGCTCTGAAGAAGCGTATCTATTTTCTTTACAGTACCCGAAACCGACGAGTGTATATTCGCGCTGACGTATCCGCCCGCCTTTGCAATAAGCGTGCCGACGTAAACCTTATCGCCTACCTCGCACGCAGGCACTGCGGGCGCTCCGATATGCTGAGAGAGCGGAATGGTCACGCTCGTGACACCCGTGATGCGAACGGGGGGCATATTAGCCGTGTTTTTCCTATGCGGAAGGCGCGTTTTTCCAAGCTTAAAAAACGGCATTTACTTTCCTCTTTTCCAAAATAGTAGCTATTTTAAATATTTTTCACACACTACATTATACTATATTCGGCGTTTTATGTCAATACAAAAACACTTAATTTTTATTGATATTTATTTAACAAACTTTTTAACATAAGTAGTCAAAATGCGCAGTTTTTGACAATATTTGTAGTCAAAAAGCGCGTTTTTTGCCCTCGTTTGCGCTAAAAAAAGAGCTGCTCGGTATATTAATCTTGACAAGGACAAGCAATATACACACGCAGCTCGTATTAAAAATTATTTAGTACTGTCTTTTATATATTCCGCAATTTCGCCGCCGTCGAATATCCACACGACGCGCCCGACCGACGCAAGCTCGGATACCAACGCCGCCCCCGCATCCTGCGGCATTGAGAACAGCGCCGTCGAGAGCGCGTCCGCCAGCGCGCTTGATTCACAGACAACGCTTACAGACGCAAAATACTCCGCGGGCATTAAAGTATCCTTATCTATTATATGGTGATATTTTTTGCCCATATACTCAAAATACTGCTGATAGTTACCCGAGGTAACGAACGCACCAAGCACGCCGTCTACCGTCAGCGCCTTTTTGTTTTCATCGCTAAGGTCGGGATTTCGAACGTGCATAGTCCAGCCCTCGCCGTCGGGATGCTCGCCAACCGTACGCAGATTTCCGCCAACATCTATAACGAGCGAGGTCGCGCCAAGCTCTGCCGCATACTCGGCAAGCCGCTCAACAGCGTAGCCCTTTGCCACGGCACCCACGTCGAGTGACATTTGCGAATCCGCGAGCCTTACCGTCATAGCCTCCCTGTCAATCAGGATATCGTTTATATCGCAATGACCGGCTGCCGCCGAAAGCTCCGCTTCGGTGGGTATATATTTTACCTCTGAATACCGCGCGTCGTGCCACAGCGACAAAACGGCTCCAAACGCAATATTAACCTCGCCGTCTGTAAGCTCGTACATTTCTTTTGAATATTCGATAAGGTCGATTATCTCTTGCGGCACGCTCACCGCACTGCCCGCATTCAAATTGACCGTACGCAGATTGTTGATTCCCGAATATTCGTAATAGATATCGTACAGCCGTGAATAATATTCAAGCCTGTCGCAAAGCTTGTCGAAAAGCGAGTCGAACTCACGCTCGCTCATTCCCGAATAATCGTAAAGCTGAAAATAAGTGCCACCGAAATGACCGTAGGCTATGTCGGTATTAACACCGCCGCCGCAGGATGACAGCGGCAGCATCAGCGCAACCGTCAGCACCGTACATATTATAATACTCCTAATTCTTTTCATTACGTTATTTTTATCACTCAGAAAGAAATTATGCCCAAATGCTCAAGCAAAATTTTCGTTCCTATAAGCAAAAGAGCGATACCGCCGGCAAGCTCAGCCGCCGTGCGATACTTCGAGCCGAAAATATTTCCTACCTTAACTCCGATTGCCGAAAGGATAAAGGTTATACAGCCTATAAGCAGGACTGCCACCCAGACGTTTGCATCGTCCATAGCAAGCGAAATTCCCGCGGCAAGCGCGTCGATGCTCGTCGCAACCGCCATAGTAAACATTACGCCCGTGGCAAACGAGGAATTTTCCTCCTCGCACGCAGAAAAAGCTTCCTTAATCATATTAATACCTATAAAGGCAAGAAGGACGAAAGCAATCCAATGGTCTACGGCTACGATATACTCACGGAACGCCACGCCGAGAAAATAGCCTATAAGCGGCATAAGCGCCTGAAACGCGCCAAACCATCCGCCGCATATAGCCATATGCTTCAGCTGAACCCTCGGCGTTGCAAGACCCTTACAAAGCGCAACGGCAAACGCGTCCATAGAGAGCGCAACGGCAAGAATAAGTATCTCAACGGTTCCCATAAAATAAACCTCTCAAAAATAAAATCCCCTATTGGGGAAAAATTGGGTGTTGCGAACGCAAC
>JAZNFU010000212.1:0-3303 GCA_045576135.1 Eubacteriales bacterium | reverse complement strand
TCCCTCAGGAGCTTCAAGCACCGCTTGAAGCTTTGCCGTTTGCTCGGAAAGCTCCGAGAGTCGCTTTTCAAGACGGAGCTTTTCGTTAAGCTCGGACGAATTCAAGGCAGCCTTCGCACACGCCTCGTCAATAAGGTCTATGGCTTTGTCGGGCAAGAATCTATCCGTTATATATCTCTCGGACAGAATCGCCGCAGCGGTAGCAACCTCGTCCGATACGTATATTTTGTGATAACCCTCGTAATATTTTTTGATACCCTTTATAATCTCAACGGTATCATCCACCGAAGGCTCTTCTATTTTAACCGGTTGGAAGCGGCGCTCAAGCGCGCTGTCCTTTTCAATATGCTTTCTGTACTCCTTAAGAGTCGTCGCGCCGATAACTCTTATCTCTCCGCGTGAAAGTGCCGGCTTAAGAAGATTTGCCGCGCTCATACTGCCGTCAGAGGTTTCGCCCGCACCTGCAATATTATGAACCTCGTCTATCATCAGTATTACGTTACCCGCAGCCTTAATCTCTTTCAAAAGCGCAAGAATGCGCGACTCGAACTGTCCTCTGAACTGCGTACCCGCAACGAGCGCGGTAAGGTCCATAAGCCAGATTTCATATCCGACAAGTGCCTCGGGAACGCGCCCCTCTACAATCCTTTGTGCAAGCTCCTCGGCTATCGCGGTTTTACCTACACCCGGCTCACCGATAAGGCAAGGGTTGTTTTTCTGCCGTCTTGCGAGTATCTGTATAATTCTGTCTATTTCTCTGTCGCGGCCGACTATTCTGTCAATCTTGCCTTCTCTCGCTTTTTGATTGAGGTCGGTACAATAGGTCGAAAGCATTTTTTTGCCGTTATCTTTTTTCGCATCGGCCTTTTTGTCCTTTTTCGCGCCGCCCTTATCACCCGTGGAAAAGCCTAAAATATCGCCAAGATTCATAGTGGGGAGCTTTCCGTTTTCACCGTCCTCCTCGGACAGCGCCTCGGGGAGCCCCGCCTCAACGTTTTCCATAAGCGAATCCATCTGCTCGGACATATTCTGTATTTCCTCGGGACTTATTCCCATTTTGGAGAGCATATCGTTAACCGGCTTTATACCAAGCTCTCCCGCGCACCTTAAACAAAGCCCCTCGTTAAAGGTTTTACCGTTTTCCATACGGGTGATAAAAACCATTGCGGGAAGCTTTTTGCACTTAGCGCATCTTTGTAAACTCATCTGATATTACCTACTTAAAAACTTAATAACAAATCTAACGGATTAAAATCACTAAAGAAATTATATACGTATCCCGCATCAAAGTCGTAGCCGATGAAGCCCATAACGAACTCAGCAATTACAACGAGAAACCACGCAACGATAACGGAAAATGCAAAGCCGAATACGAGTCCGAGCATCTTGTTTATCACACCGAGCGGTCCCGACTTCAAGCACATATCTATAAGCATAATGCCAAGAGACAAAACGAGCCTTGCCGCGATGTAGCAAAGTATGAAGGAAACTATAATTCCGACGATATGAATAATCGGGTTGGTTAAAGAATTGACGATAGCGTCAAGAACACCGGTAACCGAATCCTGTGCAACCTCCTCGACGTTTATTCCAAACATACCCGCCGCCATTTTCAAAAGCGTGGGAAGCTCGCTCGACACGTTATCTACCGTAAGGTCAGCGCACTTTTCATACATAAAATCCTTTAGCTGATTAGATATCGGCGTGCTTATGAGAGGCTCTATCCATTTCAAAGATACGGAATCACAGGTCCACCAAGCAAATGCAAAGGATGCAAAGAATTTTACGGGCTTGGCTACCGTATTTACAAATCCTCGTTTTAAGCCGCTTACTACTCCGACTATTATAACCGCAACAAGCACGACGTCAACGATAATAGAAGGTACCATAAAAAATCTCCTTATAAAAGCGTTTTATTGAAATAAATTATACATCATAAATATTTGTGTGTCAATAACGTCACTTAAATATGACGTTTTCCGACGAGAAAATATTCGATATCCGTTCTATAACCTCAGTCGTGGGATTTATACGCATATCCTTAAGCGCGGAATACCTTCCGCTTTTCGCGTCGTATATTATAAGCTCGGTATCACCGCCGTTGAGCGTTGCTATTCTGTACAGCTTATCAAGACGCTTATCGGCAATGTCAGCCACTCTTATGAAGAGCCGCGGCGGCTTCTTCTGCTGCTGCGCTTTCGGTGCTTCGGCTTCATAATCGGCATCGCTTATGAGCGCAGATACGGAGGAAAGTATTATTTTCGCTCCGCCTTCCTCACCCTCTGTGATATTTCCCTCTATCAACACGGCACAGTCCTCACCGATAAGCCTTTGATATTCCGAATATTGCCTTGCGAAAACGATGACCTCGATTTCGGCGTATTTGTCGTCAACGCTCAAAAACGCCATGGTAGAGCCGTTCTTAATTATTTTGGTCTTTTTCGAGGTAATAATACCGGCTATCCTTACCTTTTGTTTATCGCGGTAACCGAACTCGCCCTCGCCCGATTCTTCAAAATCCGAAAGAATATCCGAAATTCTGTCAACCTCGCTTGCGGCTATGTGCTTTGAATAATTATCCGTCATATGCCCCGACAGATACATACCTGAGCTTTCCTTTTCTATCAGGAGCAGCTCTTTTACCGAATACTCTGGTATATCGGGATACTCAAAGCCTTGCGGAATATTCCCACCGTCCGAGGCAAAGGAAAACATATCCATCTGACCGGTTATATTGCTTCTTCGCCTCTGCTGCTCACCGTCAAGAATTGATTCATAGCAAGATATAAGCGATGCTCGCGTTATACCGAGAGAATCAAAGCTTCCGCACTTTATCAAGGACTCAAGCGTACGCTTGTTGAGCTCAAACGCCGACGACCTTGCGATAAAGTCGTCAAACGACGTATATTTTCCGTTTCGTCGCTCTCGTATTACAGAAAGCGCAAGCTGACGCCCCACGTTCTTGATAGCCAAAAGTCCGAAACGAATGTTTTTACCGTCAGCGGTAAAGTTCTCCCCGCTCATATTTATATCGGGCGGTAAAACTCGCGCGCCAAACTTTTGCGCGTCGGTGATATATTCACGGAGCTTGGCGCTATTGTCAAGCACACTCGTAAGAAGCGCGGCAAAATACTCGGTAGGATAATGCGCCTTAAGATACGCGGTTCGGTAGGATATAACAGCGTAAGCTGTTGCGTGGCTTTTGTTGAACGCGTATTTTGCAAAGCCAACCATATCGTCAAATATGGAATCCGCTATATCCGCACCGACTCCGCGCTCAGCGCACCCTTTAATAAAATCGTC
>JAZNFU010000211.1:0-10861 GCA_045576135.1 Eubacteriales bacterium | reverse complement strand
CCACGGTTGAGCAGTGCCGCTGTGACGAGCAGCCGAAGATAGAGAAAAATCTCGTTTGCCGCGACGGCAAGGTAACCTACGAAAATCTTGACGAAGTCGGAGCCAAGCGGTCTTAGGAAGACAAGGGTCTCTTACAACTCCTTGGCTCACAGAACGACATGGCTACGATCCGACTTCACCACGGTTGAGCAGTGCCGCTGTGACGAGCAGCCGAAGATAGAGAAAAATCTCGTTTGCCGCGACGGCAAGGTAACCTACGAAAATCTTGACGAGAGCACCGAATTTATCACCTCGTATAAAAATACCGAGGGCAACTGGCACAGAGGCTGTCTGCCCATAGCCGACAGACCCGACGGCGCAAATATCTTAACCGTAACCATACCCACAGCCGACGGCGGCTCTTACGCCTACGCCGTTTTTGCCGGAGCGAAGCCCGAAATTTCGGTTCTTCGAAACGACGCCGAGTGTCAGGCTGTTTTGGCAGACGGCAAACTTATGGCGGCGTTCGGCGGTGATGCCGAAATCACGGTGGGCGAAAAAACCGTATCGGGCACGGCGGGCGAGCTTTTGATACTCGATATCTGAAGTGCAAAAATTCAACGAATTTTCTTAGCGGACGAACGAGCAAAAAGTATGCGTCGGGAGCAAATCAAAGCTCCCGACGCTCGTTTTGTAAATAATAGACGTCAAAATACAAGCTTATGGTGAAATAAAGCTTCAAAAAGACGCTTTACGTTTCGCTTTTCTCGTTCGTCATTTTCCTTTTATCTCGTCAAGCATAGCACCGCCGTACTCCACGAGGTATTCCTTGCTCGCGCGGCACATCGTCACGAAAAGCTCGCGGCGCTCGGAGTCGGTAAGACCGCTCAGCATATTAAGCTTCGCGAAATTAGCGTATGCGTAATCAAGGTCGAGGCTGAACGCCGAGTCTATCATAGACTCGGTTTCGCGCGCGGCACGCGCGACGAGCGGATAAATACTCTCGGGCACATCACCTGCACCAATCGGCTTGAGGGAGTCGGTACGGAACACGGCGTTCGTTTCGACGACGACGCCCCTCGGCAAATTCGGAAGCTGTCCCAGGTTCGGAATATTTACGTTGGTTACCATACCGTCAAGTCCCAAAAGCGCGCGCATTTGGAGCGTTCCCTCCTCGCCGGTTTCGCGAAGCTCGTAAAGCTCCTCGCCCGACGAAAGTCTTCTGCTCCGCTCGAGCAGAATTTCACGGTTTTCACGCCGCCAGGACACCGGGGTGAGTCCAAAGCCCCACGCCCTTACTACCTCGGGCGATGCGAGGTATTCGCAGGGGCCCATAAACTCGGCGAGGTGACGGTCGCCCGCCGCCGCTATGTAGCCGTATTTTTTAAACAAATCCATCTTGACTCGCTCGCCGGTGCGGAAGAAGTCGTTGAGCCAATGCTTATCCCCCTCACACGACAAGTCGTAGCCCGACTCGTAAAATCTGTCTACGAACGCGCGGTAGGTATCAAATAGGTCGATATTTCTGTACTTCGCCTCGGTTATCCAGGTAAAGTGATTGACGCCGACGACGTTTACCTCTATTTTTTGTCTGTCCACCCCATCGATGCCCTCAATTTCCTTGAGCGCTGCGGCAAGGAGCTTTTGCGTACCGAACACCTCGTGACAGCAGCCGTACGCCTTTATTTCGGGGAACTCCCGATAAAGCGCACCGATACAAGCCGCCATCGGATTGGTGTAGTTGATAACCCACGCCTCAGGGCAGAAGCTACGCACCGCGGCGGCAATTTTTCGCATCATAGGAACGGTGCGAAGCGCACGAACGAAGCCGCCAGCACCCGCCGTATCACCCACGGACTGATAAATTCCGTATTTTTCGGGGGCGTGGACGTCCCACTCCATTTCATCGAAGCTTCCCGGAAGAATCGAAATCACGACGAAATCAGCACCCGCGAGTACCGCGCCGATATCCCCGACTGCTCGGTATTTCCAGCCCTCGCCGTCAATTTTATTGCCTATAATCTCGTTATTTGCCGCCGCTGTGTAATCTATATCGTAAAGATACACCTCGCCCGACATATCCCGTACCTTTTTCAAATCGTTCATAAGCGTCCACGCCCAACCGCGCGAGCCGCCACCGATATAAGCGATTTTTACGTCTCTTACACCTTTATTTTCATATATCACCGTTTTACTACCCCCATAAAGTCCTCAGAGCGCGCCGGCATTACGCACCCGTATTCTTCAAGAAACGCCGCGGCGCACCCGAACTATAGATATACGCCCGCCCTCTACTATGCCGACTATTATAATTATAGCGCAATTTTTTTAAAAAACTACCAATATTTTGCTGAATATCGTTATAAGTTGTATTATATTGCGGTGCATTTTCAAAATACTATTGAAAAAACGCTAAGCTTCGTATACAATATTAATAAAAAAGGGGGTGATGGGTGTGCCGCGCATTGAGCTTGCAGAAACACCCGACTTTTACGTAGAGAAGCTCGTAAGCAAAACGCCGATGCCGTTTATGCACCTGCATAGGACCTACGAGCTGTTTTACGTTATTCGGGGCGGACGCGAATATTTTATAGAGGACGGCTTTTTCCAGCTTTCCGAGGGGGATATCGTAATAGTACCGAGGGAGCTTCTGCACCGCACGGACGGTAAGGACGCCTCGCGATATTTGGTCTATTTTTCAAAAGAATATATGTCGAAATTTTTCACCGAAGAAACGCTCGGCGCGCTGTCGCTTGACCGACCCTTCGTTTTTCGCCCCGACGAGCGTGAGCGCGATTATTTCGCTATGCTCCTTAACACTCTTTTCAACGAATACACTCGCATAGAGAGGACGGGAAATGCGGAAGACGACCCGACGCTTGCGGGTTATCTTTATCAGATACTCTTTATTATAACCAACCGCGCGAACGTCTATATTCCCGAGGAATACTCGGACGGCAGAATAGGAAAAATCGTAAAATATATAAATGAAAATTACAACCGCATAGAAGATATAGAAGAAATAGCGAGCCGCTTTTATTTATCCAAATACCACCTTTGCCGAATTTTCAAGCAAAACCTCGGCGTCAGTCTCGTTGCCTACCTCAACACGATAAAGGTGCGCGCCGCGTGTGAAATGATAAAATCGGGAAAATTGAGCCTTACCGAAATCTCAGCCGAATGCGGCTTCAATTCCTCCTCATACTTTTGCAAGGTGTTCCGCGGCGAAAAGGGCACCTCGCCCGCAGAATACAAGAAAAGGCATACCGGCGGTGAAAAGCGGTAGGCGAGGCACGGTATAAACCGACGCCCGCCTATAAGAGTTTGTCAAAAGACTTTTACAATATCAAACGGGCAAGCTCCGTCACAACGAAAAGCCGACGAATTCACTCGCAATAAACAAGCCGACAGATTTTCCGATAACATCAAAACCGACCCGATTGCTCGGGTCGGTTTCTTTTTGCTCTGTTTTGTCAAGCTTTGTTGACAAAATCATAGGATTTTGTTTTTGCTGATTGGAAAACCTTTAATTTAAGATTTTCACTCGGCAGCCGCAGGAGCCGTTACAACGACGGTCGTAAAGCCAACGGAGCTGTTGCCTACACTGTGGAATCTGACGCGAAGGGTATAGGTCTTTCCCGCCTCAAGCGTATAGCTGATATGGAAATTGGGGTAGCCCGCGCCGTCGTCGTCGGAGTACAGCATATTGCCCCCCTCGTCGTAAAGCTCACCGTGTACGTCGAAGTTAGAGTTCTTGGAATACATCACCCAAGTACCGCTGACGGCGGGGTTGATTACGATCTCGGTGTACATATAACCGGGAACGGTGATATTAAGCTCAGTCGAGCCGTCTATATCAAAAGCTTCCTCGTCGTCGGTAAAGGTGATAGCGTAGTCGAAGCTTCCGTCAGCGCCAACCGGAACGAATGCGAATCTTACGTCATACTCGTCCTCGCTGTAGCCAAGCGCTTCCGCCGCCGCAATAACAGCCGCACGGCTGAATGCAAGAGCACGCACGCCCTCAAGCTCGAATACCTCGATATCAAAGAGCACGAGCTCGTCGTTTCCGTCCTCCATCGGCTCGTGAAGAATCAGGCTCACGTAGTAGGTGAACTGAACGTTATTGCGCGCCCAGTAGCCCGCAACGAAGCTCTCGTCGTTGCCGTACTTTCCGGTAAGGTCCTCAAGCACCACGTCACCGCTCGCACCGTTGATATTCTCGATGCAGCAGCGCGTGCAGACGTAGTAATTTTCGTCAACGCAGTACCAGTTATGGTCGTAAGGATTACGCTTGATATTCGCCTCGGTTATGCTTTCGCATACTCGGCAATACTCTTCCGAATATCCGTCCTGAGTACAGGTCGGTGCAAGCACCTGACGAGTAGAAGTATGGTGGCAATTCTCGGTATAGGTTTCGTTAGCTCCGCCGCTGTTGGTGTAATGCACCGTTCTTTCACAGGTTCCGTCAAAGCTGTAGGTGTTTTCATACTTGTACCACGAGCCGTTCGAATCAAGCTGATACTGATAAGTAGTATACTGATAGCCGCTGTACCACATATATCTGTACTCGCTTATATACTCGGAGCCGCTTGCGTAGAACTCTCTGTACTTACTGTAAACGTGATTGCCGTTTTCGTCAAATTCGTTCTCGCGCTCGTATCCGGATTCGGTACCGTCGCGATATTCATATCTTTGCAGGACGTATACCTGGTTTCCGTTCTCATAGCACTCGCAATACTCGTAAATCTTTGCGTAACCGTTATCGAGCGTGTTCTCGGCGTAACGCTGACTCGTAATGCTCAAGCCGTCTTCCGAATAAGTGTTAAGCTCTATTGCATAGCTTCCGCAAATAGAACAGTCGTAGCGCGTGCCGCTCTGCTTAACGTTACCGCTTTCGTAGTTCTCGTTAAGCTGGGTTTCGGTGTACGGATGATAAAGCTTCGAGTTACCGGTCTTGAAGGTTATCTCACGGGCGTAAGTAACAACGCCGTCAACCTCCTCGTAACCGAGCAGCCAGGTCGAATACTCGTATGCAACGCACTCGGTATCACTCGCAAGCCAGTAGGTCGTATACTTAACTTTATATCCGCACTGCACGGGGTCTGTAACCGCACAGGTTCTGAGATAAGCCTCGCTTGAGAAGCGGTACGAATAGTTATTCCAAGAGTGAGTATTGTTGTTATATCCGTGGATAGCACCCTCTACCCAAGTGCTGCTCCAATAAGAGCCGTGCATCTCGCAGGTAGTGTCAAGTCCCATACTGTTATACTTTCCGCAAGCACAGCCGTAAAGCACCGCATCACCGTGGCAGATTGCCGAGCCGTTTTCGGAAAGCTGAAGGTCGTATCTTTCCTTTTCGAACTGCTCGTGGCGATAATAGGTATTGCTATAAGAATCACCGCATACGCTGCAGGTATAGTGAACGTATACACCGTTCTCACAGCTCGTGCCGGGCGTCATAAGCTCATAGCTGCGCTCGTAGGAGTGAGAGGGCGACCAGGTTTCATACTCGAATTCACCAACGAGGTCCGCACCGACGTTCACGAATACGCTGTAATGGGTCGTCTGTTTGCACGCCGAGGTGTCGGTCACGGTATAGCTGTCAACCTGATATCTGAGTCCGCACTTAGCGCAAACGCAAGCCGATACGTAATGATATACCTCGTCCTCGTCGTAGTAGTTGTTATACGTCCAGGTGCCGCCGCAGGTGTAGCTGTTTACGTAAGCCTCTCTGCCGCAAGCGCAGGAATAGAAGTCGATATGGCTTCCTATATCGCAAGCGCCGAAGTCACCCGTCCAATATCTTTCCTGAAGCAAGGCTCTGTGCCAGCTATCGTTATAGGTGTAGGTGTAGTCGCAATTCTCACAGCTTACCGTGGTTACGACGCCGTTTTCACAGTCCTTACCGTTCTTGAAGCTATAGTTGTATACATACTTGTGGTCGGTGGTGGAGCTGTATCTGTAACCGTCGAGGGCAAAGATTTCCTCGCCGTCCATAACGAAGGAATAGTCGTAGTAGTAGCCTCTTACGCAACCCTCGGTCGCCGTATACTGACGCTGTACGAGGGTAAGTCCGCAATCGGTGCATACGTTGGTATAAACCATAACGGTCTTACCGGTTTCAACGTCGGTCACAGCCTCCTCGCTGTATTCCATATTACAGCATACGTCGTATGCGATTGACTCCGATTCCTCGCAAGGACAAGCGTGATACTCGATATATCCGCCCTCACAAGCACCGAGTGCGCCAAGGTCAATTCTATCTTTGAGAATCGTCGAATGGTAGGTGCGGTAATCGTCGTAGCTGTGATCGCAGTTTTCGCACTCGTAATGAACGGTTACACCATTCTCGCAATTCTCCACCTCGGTATTGAACGAATAGGTAGGCGTGCCGTATATATGGTCCTCCCATCTTGAGTATACGTGCTTGAAGTCGGAGAACACCTCGGTTTCACCAACCGAAACGGTATATTCTCTGTACTGCGTACGAAGACATCCGTCAACCGCGATATACTCATCTCTTACTATCGCAAGTCCGCAGGTGCGGCAAAGCTGTGTATATACGGTATGCTCTACGCCGTCATCGTCCGTGTAGGCTTCGCTCGTGGTGGTCATATTGCACCACAAATTGTTCGTGTAATAGGTTTTGTAGCCGCAAGCACAGCTTTCCACTCTGATATAAGAGTTAATATTGCAAGCACCGAACTCACTCAGATAGTAGTAGGTGCCGGTTCTCTCGTGAGAGGTTCTGTGGTAGCTCGACGTGTAGTCACAGTCAAGACAGCTTACGTTAACCGTCACGCCGTCAGTACAGCTGTGGCTATCGCTGTCGTATACGTAATCGTACTTATATCTGTGATTTTCGCTCTGACTGTAGCATACGCCCTCGCAGGTGAATACGGTATCCTCGCCTATTATGAAGCTGTAATCGCAATAGTAGTTGCGGTAGCAGCCCTCCTTGACGACGTAGCGGTCCTCAACTCTTACGAGTCCGCAATGTCTGCAGGTATAGGTCTGTACGGTATGTCCTACGCCGTCGCCGTCGGTCGTATACTCAACGCCGGAGGTGAACGAGCAGTCCGAATAGTTGAAGCTCAGCGAATAATCGTGGCCGCAAGCACATTCGTAGTACTGAATATATGCACCCTCGCAAGCGCCGAGCGCACCGAGGTCAACCTTATCCTTGAGAATAGTCAAATGATAGGTGTAATATTCATCGTTCGTGTAATCACAGTTTGCACACGCGTAGTGAAGCGTTACGCCGCTCGCACAATCCTCTACCTCGGTATTGAACGTGTAGGTAGGCGTTCCGAACTCGTGAGCATCCCATCTCGAATATACGTTTTCAAACGTAAATGCAACTTTACCGTCACGCGAAACGGTATAATCTCTGTACATCGTACGGTGACAGCCGTCGGCGATGGTATACGTATCGATTACTACCGTAAGACCGCAGGTGCGGCAGGTCTTGGTGGTTACGGTATGCTCTACGCCGTCAGAATCCGTGCTCGTTTCGCTCGAGGAGCTCATACTGCAATACAGATTCTCGTAGCAGTAGGTTTCATATCCGCAAGGACACTTCTCTACTCTTATGTACGAATTGAAGCCGCATCCGCCGAAATCACTCAGATAGTAGTAGGTGCTGATTCTCTGGTGATAGCTTCTGTGATAGCTCGACGTGTAGTCGCAATCAAGACAGCTTACGTTAACCGTTACGCCGTCCTCACAGCTGTGGCTATCGCTGTCAAATACGTACTCGTACTCGTAGTTATGCATCGTACCGTGATAATTGTAAGCTACGCCGTCCTGCTCGAACAGAGTTTCCCCGTCAAGCAAGAAGCTGTAATCGCAGAAGGTGTAGCGATAGCAATTCTCAACTTTCGCATATAAATCCTGAACTCTTACAAGACCGCACTCCGAGCAGGTATAGGTTTCGCGGCTGTGAGTTCTGCCGTCCTCGTCAACGTATCTTTCACCGTCGCCGTAGCAGGAGCAGCCAAGTCCGTAATCGAAGCTCACAGAATGTCCGCAAGGGCACTCCCAATAGTTGATATATCCGCCCTCGCAAGCGCCAAGCTCGCCGAGGTATATAGCAGCCTTGAGAATCTGGTCGTGAGAATAAGTGGTCTGATTATAAACATAATCGCAATCCTCGCAAGCATAGTGGAAGATTACACCGCTGCCGCAATCCTGACTCTCGGTAATGAAGCTGTAGGTAGGCGTGCCGTAGGTATGATGAGCCGATCTGCCCTCCTCGTAGGTGCCGGATATAATCTCGCTCTCGCCGACGCGTATAGCGTAATCCACGAAATTGATATCGTAGCAGCCGACCGTTGCGGTGTAGCGCTCGATTACGCTGATAAATCCGCAGTCCTCGCAGCTTCTGGTCTGAACGTAATGCTCAACGCCGAATTCGTCAACGTAGGTGCTATCGTCCACCGTGAGATTACAGCTGTAAGGCTCGCAGTACATATAGGTTACCCAGCCGCAGAGGCAGGAATCCATACTAATGTAGCCGCCGCATACGCCGAACTCGTAAAGCTCCTTATAATATACGTTGTAAGTATTGTGGTAGTGATTGATGCCAACGCTGTCGATATCGCCGCAACGCTCGCAAGCGCGTACCGTAGCCGCACCACCCTCACAGGAGGCAGCACCCTCTACCAATAAGTAGTAATAAATATAGTTGTGGTTATAGCAATCACCAACCTCGCTGATTTTAAAGACGTAAGGTATCGAGGTGGAGTTATTGCCGTCGTAATTTCTTATACGGTAAACGTAGGTAACGCCCACCTCAAGATTGTATACCAGCTTGAAGTTCGAATCTCTACCGCCGTCGTCGTTAGAGGCTATTTCCTCGTAAGCACCGTCAACCACGCGGTAAAGGAATACGCGGGTATCCCAATTAGCAAGCGAGTAGATAACGTAAGCGTCGCTCTCATCGGGAGTGAAGACGAGGTCGTAGAAGTATAATCCGCTCTCCTCGTCATAGGCAAGCTCTGCGGTTTCTGCATCCTCGCTCGTGGTTGAGCTTACGACTCCGCAGTCGGAGCATACGCCCGTAGCATTGCCGTCAGAGGTAACACTGTATACGAAGTCGTGCTTGATATACTCCTCGCCCTTATCAACTCTGTCGTATATCACGTTGCCGTTTACCGAGAGCGTGTATACGTTATAGTAGACAGCGTGGCAATCCACAACCGAAAGATAAGAATCCTCGGTGTAAAGATATCCGCACTCGGAGCACTCGTTGGTGCGCAGCCAATGCTCGAAGCCGAATTCGTCGGTGTAATAGTTTTCGGTGTTTACCATATTACAGTAATAGGTATCTGCCGAGAACCAGTACTCACGTCCGCAAGGACAACCGTATACGGTTACGTAATAACCGCCGCAAACCTGTACCCTCGTTATTTCGTCAGTACTGTGATGATATCTCGTGTCTTCATAGCTCTCATCGCAGTATTTACACTCGTAGCGGACGAGGACGCCGTATTCACAGCTGTCTTCCTCGCCGATAAACTCGTAGGTGGCTTCGTAGGTATGCTCGATATATCTGTCCAGCACCTGAAGCGCACTCGCAATCACAACCTCGCCGACGCTTACCGTACGCTTTGATACGTTCAGCTTATTGCATCCGTCAGAGATAGCGTATCTGTCCTCGGTGTATACGAAACCGCAGTTCTCGCAGTATACGGTATAAACGTGGTGCGAAACGCCGTCCTCGTCGGTGTAGCTCGTATCCACGCCTACGGTACTGCAGCCGTAGACGTTATAATAAAGGTAGGTTTCCTGTCCGCAAACGCAGGTGTCAACCGAAACGTATCCGTCGCTGCATACACCGTAATCGGCAAGCTCGTGGTACTCTGTGTTGTGGGTTTCGTGATGGTAATATGCGTAAGAGTTCTCGATTCTTCCGCAACGCTGGCACATATAAACGTACGCTACGCCGTCAGTACAAGTGCTTGCGCCGTCAAGCAGCACGTAACAGCTGTCAAAGTAGTGCTCGCAATTGACCGCGCCCTCTCCTTCCTTAAGGATATAAGGAATAGGCTCGGAGTACTGACCGTTCAGGTTCTTGATTCTGTAAACGTAGGTAACGCCCGCCTCAAGATAATAGGTCAGGCTGAAGTTGTTATCCTCTCCGCCGTCGTCGTTATCTGTAATAAGACCGTATTGTTCGCCGTCGACGCGGTAAAGAGCAACGTGAGTATCCCATTTTGCAGCGGAGTAGATGTTGTAGTATCCGCTCACCTCAGGTACGAATACGAGGTCGAATACGTACTCGCCACACTCCTCGCTATACTCAAGCTCAGCCATATCGAATTCATCATCCGACTCGCCGAGGGTGAGTCCACACACAGAGCATTCGCCGCTGATAACGAGGACGTCGTCAACCATAGACGCCGAGATATCAAGGCTGTGCTCAACGTAGGAGGACTCGGAGGTGCGGGTATTAACGAGTGTGTCGCCGACGTAAACGCTTTCAACCGCGTAGGTCGTACGGTTGCATCCGTCGCTTACGGTATAGCTGTGCTCAACTCTCTTGTATCCGCACTCGGAGCAGCTTACGGTATAAACGCTATGCTTAATACCGTTTTCGTCGGTGCTGTCGGTCTGTCTGGCGTTAAGGCTGCAGCCTCCGGTATATACGTTACAGTAGCTGTTCTGTCCGCAGGGGCAGGAGCTTATCTCCACGAATCCGCCTTCGCAAAGCTCTATGCGCTGTCTATTCACGATTTCGTGATCATAGGTGTGACGCGTATAGCTGTAATCACAGTTTTCACACTGATAGTGAATGGTTACACCGTCGGTGCAAGACTCTCCGTCAAACTCGTAGGTATTGCTCATTACATGGTTGCTGTACTGACGTTCATCCTCATAC
>JAZNFU010000210.1:0-12021 GCA_045576135.1 Eubacteriales bacterium | reverse complement strand
GCTTTATATAGTCGGGATTTTCTTTGAAAATTTCCCCGACCGAAATAAGCTGCTCGCGCACCGCCTCGCTCGTACCAAGCTCTTCGGTAAGGTCAAAAAGAGCCTTTGCGTATTCTGTGACGTTTATCATATCATTCACCTATATTGCTGATGAAATCGTCGATGAGCTTTTTATGCTCGTCAGCCGAAACGTCACGCTCTATAACCGCCGAGGCAATTCCGATAGCCATTTCGGAAACCTCGTTTTTGACCTCATTTATCGCGCGCTTTTTTTCAAGCTCTATCTGCTCCTCGGCACGCGCGAGAACTCTTGCCGCTTCCTCGTCCGCACTACGCAGGATTTCTTCCTCGCGAAGCTGTGCGCGGCGCTGTGCATTTTTCAGAATTCTCTCGCTTTCCTCGTTTGCCGAGCCGATTTTTTCCTCGTACTCAGCCTTGAGAGCCAAGGCGTCGCTTCTCGTGCTTTCCGCATCGCCGTACATATCGTCGATTTCCTTTTGTCTGGAATCAATCATATTCTTTACGGGGACGAATAAAAGCTTCTTTAAAAACAGATAGAGAATAAGCAGGTTTATCCAGGCGAAAATCATAGTCCAGAAATTTACGCCTACGAATGATTGAAAACCTTCCACTTTAAATCTCCTTAAATGTTAATTCGTTTTTGCGAAGATAATTACGAAATCTTAAGGAACATAAGAAGAAGTGCTATAACGAGAGAGTAAATACCCGTCGTCTCGGTAATAGCGCATCCGAGAATCATATTCGTACGAAGGTTGCCCGCCATTTCGGGCTGACGAGCCATAGCCTCAAGTGCCTTTCCTACTGCGTTACCTTCTCCGATAGCGGGACCGATAGCACCAAGACCCATACAAAGTCCGGCACCCAAAGCTCTTGCCGCTGCAACGATTGCTGCTGAAATTTCCATTTTTAAATTCCTCCTGGATTTATATTATTTTTTATTTTTTGCTTTTAAATGTAAATTTTAATTTGCTTTTTCTGCTTTTTTGTTCTTTTTAGTCTTTTTGGGACGTTCGGGTATTTCCTCGGGCGGTGGGCAAGCACCGGCTACGTAAACCATAGTCAGAAGCGAGAACACGAGTGCCTGAACGAATCCCGAGAATAAGTCGAAGTATATCGAAAGGAATGCGGGAATACCTATCTGCAAAAGCGGCGGGAGGTATTCAAGCACCGCGGCGGGAAGCCAACAGAATACGACGTTCGTAAGTCCGCCGAGTGCAAGGTAGATAAGACCGGTTAAAACTCCGCCGCCCGCTACGTTACCGAAATGACGGAAGGCAAGAGCCACGGGCTGAGCAATCTCGCTCACGATGTTCATCGGCGTCATAACCACGATAGGCTCGGTGAAGCCCTTAAGCCACGCCTTGAAGCCGAAGTTCTTGATGTTGTTGTACCACACGAGTCCGGTGGTTACGAGTGCCCACGCCGCCGTGACCGCGAGGTCCGCGGTTGCCGAGCGGAAAATCTGCGTCATACCGAGGAGCGTTCCGAATACCGACGAGAGAAAGAGGGTGCCGATATAAGGGGCAAATTTCATATTGTGCCGGCCCATCGTATCCTCGACAAGACCGTATATCATACCGACGCCCTTTTCAACGAGCACCTGAATGCGCCCGGGGCGCTTCGTGAGATTTCTCGTGAGAAAATAGCTTACGGTGATAAGCAGTATCGTTACGGCAAGGAGGGTCACCGTCGTTTGCGTTATATTAATGCCGCCGAAGATGGGAATCGTGTAATATATCTTCGGGCCGTTTGAAAGCGATGAGAAATCCATCAGCGGTTAAGCCTCCTTTTTATAAATTCTCCGATAGTGAGTATCGGGTTAAGCATAAGCAGCGGAATAAGAGTTGCTATGACGTTGAAAACGCCGTCAAGCAAAAACGCCAAAACGAGTGTGAGGAGCGTGGTTGCCGTTCTTACTATATACGATAGCTTTGCCGCATTCTGAACGGCTGCCGTATGCTCTTTGGAAAAGCTTTCTATCTGCTCCTCGTCAAGCTCACCTTCGGGACGGTTAGCAAGCGCTCTGTCTATCGCGCGGTTTACCGAAACCGACAGCCACACGAAATTGATAATTACCACGCCGCTACCGAGGAGCGCACCGAAAATAACCGACGGGGTAAAGCTCTTTGCTATAAGAAAGCCTACCGTGACAAGAAGCGAAACCAAAGCTTCGCCGACTGTCAAAAGTCCGATTTCGAAAAGCGGAAGTTTTCCGTTATTCTTCATTTTTTCCCCCGCCACTCCTTTCCGTAAAATTATCGGTCGCGCGGTGCGGATAGGCTTTGCCGAAGTCTGCCGCGCGGGTCTTCTTTTTCATTTTTTGCTCGTTTTCGAGCCGTTCGATACCCGCCATAGCGGAAAGCACGAAGCGTACCATTGAAACGAGCCCCGACATCACGCCGAGTATTATCAATACGACGTATATCCAATCTCCGACTCCTGCCCGTTCTGTAAGAAGCCAGGCGAAAAATATTCCCACGGCTACCGGGGAGGCGAGCGTGATTATCGCTTGCAGGACCGTGTTAAACACGTACATTGCGTTGAAGAATTTGTTATACACTTGAATGCTCCGAAAAATTGGAATTTTCAAACCAAAAATAATCATAACACAACCCGTGGGAAAAATCAATATTATTTTCAAAAATTAAATATTTAACAAGAAAGTTATTTATTTAACAATTAAATAGGTAGGAAAGCTTGACGAATTCGAAGCGGTAAATAAAGCAAAAACGGACGCAAAACCGAGTAAAAGTTTCACGTCCGAAAGCTTAAAAATTAAGGTGTTTAAATGATTATCAGCCGAGAATTTTGCTCACCGCTTCGGTTGGCGCACACACACCGAGCGCAGCCGCGCAAAGCTCGCCCGCCGCCGTGAAGCCCGTCAGCGTGCCGTGGTTTTTCGGCACTATCCCGTCGCCGTACGCTATGAGCGGTACGTATTCTCTGGTGTGGTCGGTGTGCGAGTCACCGGGGTCACAGCCGTGGTCGGCGGTTATGATAAGCAGGTCGTCATCGCGCATTTTTTTCATAAACTCGCCGAGTGCCGCATCAAACTCCGAGAGCGCCGCGGCGTAGCCGTCGGTATCCTGTCTGTGACCGTATTTTGAGTCGAAGTCGACGAGATTAACGAACGCGAGTCCCGAAAAATCCTCGGAAAGAAGCTCGGTCGCGATCCTCATACCATCGCCGTTTGAGTGAGTGTGTATGCTGTCGGTTATTCCGATACCCGCAAATATATCCCAAATTTTTCCGACTCCGATAACCTCGAGCCCCGCCCCCGATATATCGTCAAGCACCGTGGGGCTCGGTGGCGCGAGCGAGAAATCGCGTCTGTTTGCCGTCCTCGTGAAGCCGTCGCGCTCGTTTCCGACAAAGGGCCTGGCGATAACTCTGCCGACGGCGTGCTCGCCCGAAAGTATGGCTCTTGCCGTCCGACAGTAGCCGTAAAGCTCCTTTGGCGGAATAATATCCTCGTGCGCGGCTATCTGAAAAACGCTGTCAGCCGAGGTGTAAACGATGAGCTTGCCACTTTCCATATGCTCCTTGCCAAAGTCGCGTATGACCTCGGTGCCCGAGTAGGTCGCGTTGCAAAGCACGCCCCTCCCGACAGCCGTCGAAAAGGCGTCGATGATTTCCTTGGGGAAGCCGTCAGGATAGGTCGGCATCGGTTTTTCGGATATTATGCCGCACAGCTCCCAATGCCCTGTCGTCGTATCCTTACCCATACTCAATTCGCGCATTCGGCACACCGCCGCCATAGGTTCTTCGCACCGTGGGAGAAAATCAACCCCATCGATGTTGCCGATGCCGAGGCGCAGAAGATTTTCTATTTTGAATTTTTTGGATTTGCTTATGCGAAGAAGCGTGTTTGCACCCGCGTCACCAAAATCCGCCGCGTCGGGACTCGCGCCGATTCCGAGCGAGTCGAGAACTATCATAAAAACTCTTTTTGCCATAAATCCCCGCTATTTGCAAACAATTATTATCAATTGAGCTTGATTGCCGTGTTAAGAGCAATCTCCATCATATCTGTAAAGGAGCTTCTGCGAAGCTCTGCCGAGAGTGCTTCGCCGGTGAAAAGATGGTCTGAAACCGTGCATACGGCAAGCGCGCGCCGCCCAAGCCTTGCGGCTGTCATATAAAGCCCCGCCGCTTCCATTTCGACGCCGAGCACACCCATATCGCGCCACTTTTCAGCGGCGTGGGGATTGTCGTTATAGAAGATATCCGAGGAGAGAATATTGCCGACCGAGTAGCGTACGCCGAGTGCCTCTGCCTCGGCTACCGCAAGCTTTAAAAGCTCGTAGCTTGCCGTGGGCGCAAGAGCGCCCTCAAGTCCGTACTGTACCCCGAAATTGCTCGTCGTGGACGCCGCCATACCGAATACGATATCGCGGAGCTTGACGTTATTTGAAAGACCGCCGCAGGAGCCGACGCGGATTATATTTTCTACCCCGAAGCTCGTGTAAAGCTCGTAGGAATAGATGGCGATGGAGGGAATACCCATACCGCTCGCCATAACCGAAACCGGCACGCCGCGATAGCTTCCGGTATAACCCTGAACGCCTCTTACGTCGTTTACGAGTCTTGCGTCCTCAAGGTAATTTTTGGCTATAAATTTCGAGCGCTGCGGGTCACCGGGCATAAGCACGGTTTTTGCGAAATCTCCGAAATTTGCGTTAATGTGCGGTGTGTGAACTGCGTTAGTCATATTTTTCACCTCAATAATTTGATTTTGGCGTCAGGTTTTTTACGATAGCTATGATTTTGCTCGTTCCGAGCCTTTTTGCGCCGAGTGCCAAATAGTCCTCGGCGTCAGCGAGCGAGGCGATACCGCCCGCCGCCTTGACCGACTTGCCGACTGTGTGGCGACAGAGAAGCTCAATGTCGCGGTGCGTCGCACCGCCGATGGAAAATCCCGTAGAGGTTTTGATAAAGTCCGCCTCGGATGCCGAAACCAGCTCGCACATCTTTATCTTTTCCGACTCGGTTAGCTGACATACCTCGATTATAACCTTCAGCGTTTTGTCGCCTATCGCGCGTTTTATTGCGTTGATTTCGGCGAGCAGGTCGTCATATCTGCCATCTCTCAGCATACAGAGGTTGATAACCATATCCACCTCGTGTGCGCCGTCGCGAACGGCGCACTCCGCCTCGTACACCTTTACCTCGGTCGTGGAGTAGCCGTTAGGGAAGCCTATAACCGTGCAGATTTTTATTCTGCCCCGGGCGTACTCGCTCGCAACCTTAACGAAATGGGGCGGTATACATACCGATGCCGTGGAGTAGGCAATTCCGTCGTCAATAGCCGCAAATATATCCGCCTCGGTCGCCGTAGTCGACAAAACCGTATGGTCGCAGGCTTTAAGAATTTCTTTTATATCCATATTTTATTTCTCTTTCGTGGCGTATTCCACGCCGTATTTTATCTCAAGCGTCCATACCGTCCCGCGCGGAACGGGCGCGTCGCCCGAATAGACGCTAAAATAAATTTTGCTGTCGAGGCTGTCGTTAAATCTCGGCCAGACGTGGCATCTGACGTCCGAGAGGCTGAGCGAGCCGCCGACGGCGAGTATTCGGGCGTGTGCACAAAGTCCGCTTTCCTTGCCGTACACCTTGACTGTCGCCGCGTGAGTGCCCTCGCCGAGCCTTCGCGGTAAGGTCGGGTCGGGGGAGGTGCCGTACGGTGAGGTATCAAAAGCGGCTGTCAGAGCGCCACCCTCACCGTAAAACTCGATAGTGTCGGTCAGCGTGCGCTCATTATCCTCGGCGTATCGTCGCTGTACGGTCAGCATCGGCGTGAAAGCTCTGTCGATAGCCAGCGAATCGCGCAGCCATTCAAGACTTTGCGAAAGCCTTATTTCACGCCCCGAAAAATCGTATTTCTGTCGGTGGAAAAGTATTACCTCGTCCGGTGTATTACAGCGATTTATATACGTGTCCTCGCAAAAGCGCGCCGACTCGCAAGAGTACACTCCCTCTCTGTCAAGCGGTATTTCTGCGCCGTCGGCGAAAAGCGATAGCTCGCCGATTCTTTCGTCACCGTGAATACCGCCGACGAAATCCGAAGCCCCAAACTCACGCAGGGCAAAGCTTATCTCGCCGCCCTGCAAAACGCGGAAGCGGCGCAGGAAATTTTCGCCCACGCGCTCGGCAATGTAAGCTTCGTTTATTCTGTAAAGCTCGCAGTTCGTGCTGTCGCCCGTATCGTAGCCGTAGTCGAGCGCGGGATTTGCGTCGCGGCAAAGATACGAGAAACGGTATTCTGTAAAGAGACTGCCCGTGGGCAGAAACACCGAGAAGTCGGCAAAACGCTCGCCGTACCGTCTTTTTTCAACCGTTATATAAATTTTCTCCATAATTCCGCTTATTGCTTGCTCTGCGCCGAAATCCAGCACTTGTGGCACATCGCGACGTATCTTTCGTTACCGCCGAGCTCTATCTGTCTGCCTGCGGTGAGTATTCTTCCGTCCTTCGAAAGCCTCGCGTTTACCGTAGCCTTTCTGCCGCAGCGGCATATAGTCTTTATTTCGGCAATCGAGTCGGCGACCTCGAAAAGACGTCTGCTTCCCTCAAAAAGATGCGTCAGGAAATCGGTGCGTAAGCCGAAGCACAAAACCGGAATATTATAATCGTTTACTATTCCGCGAAGCTCGTCTATCTGCTTCGCCGTAAAGAATTGACACTCGTCGGCGATTATTACGTCGGTTGCGCCGTGATGCTCGAAAAGCGCGTTGATGCTGTCGCCGCGCTCTATCGGGGTACAGTCCGCCGTAAGACCTATTCTGGAGCTTACCTCGAGTGCCGAATCCCGCGTATCCTCCGCCGGCTTTATCAGCCACACGCTCATACCGCGCTCCTCATAGTTGAACTTTGTTATAAGCGCCTGCGCCGTTTTAGACGAGCCCATAGCGCCGTATTTGAAATATAGCTTTGCCATAAAACACTCCGTTTTAAAGTCTTTTCCTTTATTTTAACACATCGCGGGCAAAAAGTGAAGATAAAAACGCATATAAAAAAATATTTTCGCAAATTTCGTCATAAATCACAAATTTTAATCTCCTTACTTGAAAATGGGGTGAAAGTGTGATATCATATTGACACTCGATGCTCAGCTCGCAAAAACGAAAGGAGTGCAGAAAAATGTCAAACGATTACGACGCCTTGCCGAAAAACGCAGTGCTTACCTTAACCGATATGTCTTTTTCTCGTTTTGTCACCTCGTCGGTTATCGTAAGAAGCGATTGCTACGACGATAGACTTACTAATCTTCATTTGCACGACTTTCCGCAGATTTGGTACTGTAAAAGCGGCGAATATGCACATTTTGTAAACGATAGTGTTCATATTTGCGGAAAAGGCTCTATCGTTATAGTACCTGCCGGAGTTGCGCACGGCTTTTCCGTCAAGAGTAAAACCGAGCTTGTTTCGATAAGCTTCGGTATCTGCGCTTACCTTTGCCAAAGCGCTGAGGAGCTTGCGTCATCGCTCGATTTACTGTTCTTGCAAAAAGCCTTCTCGCACGAGAAAAAGCCGTATACCGTATGGACGGGTGACGATCTTGGGGGCAGTATATCGAGCATCGTCGAGTCACTTATCGCGGCTGAGGGGGACGCCGAGGCGCTTCTTCTTACCGAACGGCTGCTATCTCTTATAAATCCTATGTCCGAGGGCGAGCGAAAAAGCACGGCAAATCTTGCGCGAGGCAAGCTTTTCCCGATACTTCGCGCGCTCGAATATATAAACCGACGTTACGCCGAGTGCGTAACGGTTGAGGACCTTTTGCGAGTAAGCGCTATGTGTCAAACGAATTTCTTCAAGCTTTTCAAGGCGTACACGGGTCTTTCGTCGTCGGCGTATCTGCAAAGGCTGAGAACCCTGCACGCTATGCACTATATGGTACAAACCGATTGTACGCTTCAACAAATATCCGATTTTTGCGGCTTCAGCTCACCCTCGCATCTCATATATTGCACGCATCTGCACGCGGGGAGCGTTCCGAAAACGCTGCGTGCGAAGCTGAAGGAGTTTTTCGAGAGGGGCAATGGCACGGTCGGCTGAAAAAGAGATTGTATTGAAGAAAAGTCTCAAAGCTGCGAAAAAGAGAAAGACTTTGAAAAACAGAGCGAGGTTACCGTTTAAGATAACCACGCTCTGTTTTATATCCGTGAATTAATCGGTCTTTTTTCGGTTAAGCTTTAAATCCGTCCTTGCGGCGCACGGTTTTGCGGAATAACGGTGTTCTGTACCGAATGTTATTGCATATAGCCTATAACGCTGCCGCTGTCTTCCTGTACCGAAAGGGCGAGGAGCATACGCTCAAGGTGGAAAGGACCTTGTATAAAGCTGCCCTTATCCGTGCGCTCGGCTACGGGCTTGTCACCCTTATTTATAAATCTGTACGACCTGTTCCTATCGATAAAATAGCGCCAAAATTCTTTTTCGATAAGGCTTGCAAGCTTCAGATATTTTTCGTCGCCGAATATCTCGTACAGCACGCGATAGGTGCATACGGCCTCGTTGGGAGGCCAGCCGAGCAGGGTATCGGTGGTGTCGAAATTATCGGGCTCGGTCGGCAGGATATAGGTTGGGATAAGAAGCGTTTTTTTCTCGAAGCCGTGTGGCATTGCGTAATCGGCAAGCTTTTTGCCAAACTCTATCATATCACGGTCGTTACGGTAAAGTCCCTCGGTAAGCACGAACCACGCGCCCTCAAAGACGTGTCCGGGGCAGGTGTGATTGTCCGAAAGCTCTATGTGCTCTCCGGGGAGCGCCTGGTATTCTATGACCATTTTCAAACTATCATTTACATATCCGCCCTCTTTCATAGCTTCTACGCACTCGGCGGCTATTTCATCACAAAGCTCGGTCATAATATTTCCGCTGCGTACGAACTGTGCTGCCGAAAGGGTTGCCATATGCAAACCGAAGCAGGTGCAGGGCGCGGGTGCTTTGATGGTTTGATTTTTCCCCTTTTGCTCGCGGTATCTTCTCGCAACTATTTCAAAATACTGCTCGGCTTTTTTCTTTACGTCCTCTCTGCCGCTGACTCTGTAATACTGCGCACAGCCCATAGCCGCAAAGATTTCCGCATAGAAATAAAGCTCACGCACCTCAAGCGGCTCTGCGCATCTCGTTACCCTGTACGGTAAGCGTCCGTCGGGAAGCTCGCAGCGCACCAAAAACTCAAAGCCGCGCGCACACATATCAAGATATTCCGCCCTCGGCTCAACGAGTCGGTAGGTCATAGCGTAGCTCCAAAGTCCTCTGCCCATAAACCATACGTTTTTGTCGGTGGTAGCCACGCTCCCGTCAGAGTTGAATTCGGTGAACATACCGCCGCACTCGTAGTCGGGAGTTAGCTTTATGTAAAGCGGAAGAACCTTTTCGGTAAGAAATTTTGAATATTCGTTTTTCATTTTTTCCCTCACTCCTTTTTAAACGTTGATATGCTTCAACTCAAGCGGCTCAAGCGTTTGCACGCTTTCCTTGCCGTTTGCAATCAGGCGAACGGTAATCGGCATATCGTAATCGGTATTGAGAAGATAAAGCTCGCCGCCCTCGTAAAGCGCGTAGCGCACTCTGTCCGAGCCGATAACCTTGAGGTCGGCTCGGCGTATGCCCGAGGAAAGTATTTCCTTGACCAGTGCCGTGTAAAGCGGTGTCAGTGCGGGGTGACCGGGATAATTTATAGAGCTGACGAGCGTGGCAACGCCATCTCCCACCTTGTTTTCAATAACCGCGGGCAAATCCGAAAATCTGTTGAGGAAGCTGTCACTGACGAAGCCGACCTCGACACCGCTGGTCAGAATAAAGCGAGCGTAGCTTGCGTAGCCTGCGGAAAACAGCGGGTCACATACGAGGCTTTTCGTCATCGGGTACATAACGCCCTCGCTGAGCGCGCCCTCGCGGAACTTTATACCGCCGTTGGTGCGTCTTATCTCGCCTATAAAGCGACATCCGAAAAGCTTTTCGAGCTTTTCTCTTGACGCCAAGCTAAACTCACCGCGCACCGCCGAGGTGTTAAGGTGAGCCGCACTCATAAGGACGCGTCCGCCGCGTCTTACGTACTCGGTCAGCTTATCAAGATTTTCCTCGGTCATAGTATTCCAGCCCAAGAATATAAGCTGCTCGTAGCGCAACAGATGCTCAACGTCAGCCTCTATCGGAACTATATCGTAGAGTCCGTACGCCGCACCCGAGGAGGTGTCGGCGTCACCGTAGTTGGTGACCTCTGCCCAGTTTCGCTTTTTATAGACCTCGTCGAGTATACGCCAGGAGTGCTCAGCCTCGCCGTATCCCCACTCCTCGCGGTAGAACTGATTCCATACCGAGCTGCCGCCCCAACCGCCAAAGGAATCGTGTAGTCCCGAAACGAAGGCTACCTTAACCTTGGGGCCGCCTGCGGGGCGCTTATCGCGCTTTATGTATTCGTTCATATCGCGAGTCGCTTTTCTGTACTCGGCGCAAACGAAATGCTCCGAGTCAAAGGTATATCCGTACGAATTTATCGAGTAATCTCCGCTCTCTATAAGAAACGCGCTTGAGCCTGCAAGGTAGGCGTATTTATACGCAAGCTCAAGTCTTTTTCTCTTAAGCACGTCCTCGTGGCGCATACCGCCGTACCATTCGTGCGCGACGAACGTGCCCCACAGCCGAGAGTCGTAAGCGCGAGCCGCGCCGCGAAGCGAGGAAACGATAATATCGGGATTTCCGCACATAAGCTCTATTAGCGGCAGGGTTACTCCCGCCTGTAAATCGTATTTGCTGAGCGCCGTTGCTTCTATCGACAAAACGTCGCGCATACCGGTTTCCTTATCCGTGTCTATAAACTTGCTGACCGTGTTGACGTAGCCGCTATGTGCAGCCGCCATATCCGGATAATTGACGACGATAGGCGGCTCGTTTTGCTTTTTCGAGTTTTCGTTGCTGTTGGGAGCCGTGAAATATCCGGGCATCTTACACGCCATAGAGCTTCCCGGCTCGCCGATAAGGTCACCGAGAAAATAGTCGCCCGCAACCTCGTACATTGCCGCAACCGTTTCAGCATCAAGACGGCTGCGCCTGCCCTCCGGTGCGTGCTGTACGACGTAATTTACAGCAAAATATATCTTGTTTTCGGCAAGATAGCTTGCCCAGTCTATAAAATATTTTTGGTCGAAGACGTCGCCTCGCGGACGAAGCGACACGAAGTTAAAGCCCGCGTCTATACAACGCTCCTTTATTTCTCCTATTATCTCGTCGGGCACGAATCGGTGCTCTCCGATATGAACTCCGTTGAGAATAACGTCCCCCTTCATATTAGACCCTCCATTGTTTTTTACTTTATTATACATCAATTATATACTCCCCGTGAAGATTAAAGTTGCAACAAACAACATTTTTTTGCGGGGGTGATGAGTTATTTGCCCGAAAAAACGCGTATAATTCCCGTGAGCACCGCTTTTAGCAAGATAAATGAGATAAATTTGCTCTTGGGGGTGGAAATCGGGAAAAAAGTGTGCTACAATAATAAACACGCAATAAATTTTTCAAAAACAGATGAAAGGAGCGCAGGGATGATACTCATAATTGCCGAAAAGCCGAGTCTTGCCAGAAATATCGTGGCGGGAATCGGAAAAATGGATAAAAAAGACGGCTATTTCATAAATGACTCGTATATCGTCAGCTGGGCGTTCGGACATCTGTTTTCACTCGCGGATATAGAGAGCTACACGGGGGATAGCGGCGGTAAATGGAAGCTTGATAAGCTGCCCTGCTTCCCGAGCGAGTACCGCTTCGAGCTAAGACGCGCGGAGGGCGGCGGTGCCGACCGAGGCGTAGAAAAGCAGTTCAAAATATTGAAAAGCCTCTGTCAACGCCCCGACGTCGACACGATAGTGAACGCGGGGGACGCCGACCGAGAGGGAGAGATTATCGTAAGGCTTTGCATAGACAACGCCGAGGCGGGTGACAAGGAGAAGCGGCGTCTTTGGCTTCCCGACCAGACACCCGAAACGG
>JAZNFU010000209.1:0-2603 GCA_045576135.1 Eubacteriales bacterium | reverse complement strand
CCCTTGTCTTCCTAAGCCCGCTTGGCCTCCGACTTCGCGCGGATTTCCGACGCCCGAGCCGGGAAATACACCGGTGTTGGATATCTGTACCGTACAGCCGAGTCTATTCTCGGAGCGCGCGCACATAGCGTCAACCGCTATTACGAGGTCGGGGCGGATTTTGTTGCATATAGCACCGACGGCATCCTGCGATTCTATTCCGCTCTGGGCGCAAACGCCCGGGCGCACCACCGCGACCTCGATACAGCCGAGTGCCGAAAACATTTCGGGCGCGCGTCGGCACAGGTGCATCGTAGCCTCGGTTTTTCGAGCAGCAAGCGGTCCTAACGCGTCGGGAGTAAGCTCCTCGTTGCCAAGTCCCGCAACCAAAAGCTTTTTCGGCACCAAGGCCTCGTGTTCGCACATTCGCCAAAGCTCGCTTGCAAGCTCCTCTGCAATATCCTCGACGTCGTACGAATCGATTTTTTCCATACCCGCCGTCGTGAGCGTGTGGTAAAGACCGCAGGGTCTGCCGATTTTTTCGGCTGCCGCCTCACCCGTCACCCTCACTCTTTCCCAAACACCGCACCCGCAGGGGTCCTTTTTAAATTCAACACCCTCGCCCGCGGCACTGCGGCGCTCGGGCATAAGATCGGTGTAAAAAGCTTCTGATTTCGGAAAAATGCCTGCCATTTCGAAAAATCCTTTTTTAAAAAGCTTTCCCAAATGCGTGCTGATTATTCAAATACCGACACTTTTAACAATCTCGCCTATCAAAATTTGTGCAAAGCTACGAAAATAACAACTTAACTATTTATTCATTGCAAAATATTTTTTTCTATGTTAAAATATATAAGTATTAAAATGCCTTGTTAGGAAGGAAAATTCAAGAATATGAAAAGAATAATAAGCTTGCTTTTGACGGTCGCTATGCTTTTCGGTATTATTACCGTGCTTACGGCGTGCGGTGCTCCCAAGAATCCAGGAGCGCAGATTGCGGTGTATCTCGGTGAGGACGTATACGATTTCGACCCGACCGACTATTATGCAAACGATAATGCCGAGCAGGTTATGACCTTGCTCTTTGAGCCGCTTTTCTCGGTGAATTCCAAGGGAAAGCTTGAGTGCGCGGCGGCTGACGATTACGAGGTTGACGAGGACGACCGTACCATAACCGTTACGCTTCGCGAGAGCTATTGGTCGGACGGCTTGCTCGTCTGCGCGGACCACTTCATCTACGCTTGGCGTAAGCTTCTTGACGTCTCTACCGCCAACCCCGCTGCAGCGCTTCTTTACGATATAGAGGGTGCCGTTGAGGTTAAGAAGGGCGAGATGTCGAAGAACAGCGCGGACCTTGGACTTGAGCGCGTTGAAAACGACGTTATAAAAATCACCTACCGCGAGGGTGCAGATTATAAGCAGCTTCTTAAGAATCTTGCGAACGTTGCCACCTCTCCGGTTCATTTCGATAACTACGAGAAGGCACCTGAATATTGGTCGAAGAATGCGAGCACTTGGGTGTTCAACGGTCCTTTCCAGATTGCTTCGATTGACCGCGACGACGGATTCTTCACTCTTGAGAGAAACGTCGGCTATCACCAGAGCCCCGATACGAAGGATTATGATAATATAGTAACTCCTCATAAGCTCGTGTCCGTGATTGAGAAGAACGGTCAGGCTGTAAATCTCACCTACGAGGATATAACGAATAAGACGGTATTCTATATGGGTGATGCGAGCCTCGCCGACAGAAGCGCCAACAAGGATAAGGCTACCGTGCGCGACGAGCTTTCCACCTATTCTTACGTATTCAATACCGAAAAGGCTCTGTTCAGCAAAAAAGAGGTAAGACAGGCTCTTTCTCTTGCTATTGACAGAAACGCTATTATAACCGCCATAACCTACGGAAAGGCGGCTGACGGCTTCCTTCCCGCTGCCGTTAACCACAACGCGAAGGCGCTTATCAACGGCGCGGCTAAGCTTTCCGAGGCAAGCGAGCTTCTTTCGAGTGCGGCAATTTCCGAGTGGCTCGGCGGACTCAGCACGGCTGAGAAGACTATCGCCATTACCGTAAACGACGATGCTGAGAGCGTTGCAATCGCAAATCTCGTAAAGAGTGCTTGGGAGGGACTTAACGTAGGTCTTACCGTAAGCATTAACGCCGTCGGCTCGGTTGAAAGTGAGGTTAACGGACTCAAGATAAAGGATTCCGTAATTCAGACTATAGTAAAAACCGCCGCTACCACTGGCGTTCGTAACTTTGACGTTATCGCTGTTGACTGGCAGATGTATTCGAGCGATGCCTTCGTTGCACTTGCCGCGTTCAGCTCTACCTTGAGCGGTAACGGTGCAAGCTTCGGTGAAAACGGTCAGGTGCAGGCTCGCTATAATATCAGCGGTTGGTCGAACGCTCAGTACGACGCTTATATAAACGATGCGTATGCGGCAACGAGCTCCTCGGCACGCGCTGAAAAGCTCAGCTTGGCAGAAACGCTTCTGATTGACGAGATGCCGATAATTCCTCTTGTGTTCAATCAGAATTTCGTGTATACCGCAAAGGGTATATCGAAGCTCGCATACGATGCTTACGGTAACAAGTCGGATCGTAGCCATGTCGTTCTGTG